>NZ_CP076132.1:4742500-4935000 GCF_018736045.1 Flammeovirga yaeyamensis
GCGCAGTTTTTTAGAATGCAAGACTAATTGATCCTTATTAGGAATGGGTAATTTTACGCTTAAGTATAACTATATTATATTTAGTACGTTATAGTAATAAAGGTATAAACACGTTTATCCTTTACTTAAAGCATCAATTGAATAAGTGCTGTTTTTTTGTATATTTGCTAGTTCAACTTTATAGAATCATAGAGATTCTGATTTTTATTTATGGCAAAAATAAAATATTACTACGATACGGAGACCTGTCGTTACGAAAGAGTAAAGACCTCACCACTTGATATGTTTGTGAATATCACGGGGTTACTATTTGCTTGTTCTCTGTTCGGATTTTTCTTTTCCGCAATTTATATCAAATATTTCCCATCTGCTGAAGAAGCACGATTAAGAAAGGAAAATGCTGATTTATTATATGCTCATAAACTTCTTCAAAAAGAAGTAAAGGAGACAAAAGATGTATTATATGCTTTACAAGACCGCGATGATAAAATTTATCGTGTGATTTTTGAAGCAGAACCTATTCCAAAAGAAATTAGACAAGCTGGTACTGGTGGATCTCAAAAGTATCAAGATCTATTGGATAAAAAGCTAGCTAGACAAGATATGATCTTGGGAACGCTATCTCAAATCGACAATTTAAAACGTCAAATGTATGTACAAACCAAATCATACGACGAAATTGTTGACTTGGCTTTAAACAAATCAAAAATGTTAGCGGCTATTCCTGCCATCCAGCCAGTCGATAACAAAGACTTGAAAAGATTGGCTTCTGGTTTTGGTATGCGTATTCACCCTATCCTTAAAGTAAAGAAGATGCATGCTGGTATCGACTTCTCTGCTCCTAAAGGAACTGCAATTTATTCCACTGGTGATGGCAAAGTAATCAAAGCCAGAAAATCCAATAGAGGATATGGTTGGGAAATTGAAGTGGATCACGGATTTGGTTATGTCACTAAATACGCTCATATGTCTAAGTTCTATGTGAAGCGAGGACAGAAAGTCTCTAGAGGTCAAAAAATTGGTGAAGTAGGTAGTACAGGTTCATCGACAGCACCTCACCTTCACTATGAAGTGATACATAAAGGAAGAAAAGTAAATCCTATTCGCTACTTCTCGAAAGACGTTACAGCAGATCAATATGCTACTCTATTAGAGAAAGCTTCGGTAGAAAACCAATCACTAGGTTACTAGTATTAAGATATTTATAAAAAAGCCTCATATACTTTTTATTCTGTATATGAGGCTTTTTCATGCCCAATTCAAAATATATCATCAAAAATATTACATCTTGCCAAAAATTATTTTAAAAATATTATCTAACTATTTGCTGAATTATTACATTTGCTTTTAGATTACATACGACGTAATACCCAATTCATCGAATTTTTTTATTACACATATACATATAAATAGCATATAACCATGATTATTGGCGTTCCAAAGGAAATCAAAAACAACGAAAACCGCGTTGCTCTAACTCCAGGCGGTACAAAAGAATTAGTAAAAAGAGGACATGAAGTATATGTTCAAGCAACTGCCGGTATTGGTAGTGGTTTTGCTGATGAAGAATACATAGCAGCAGGTGCTAAGATCCTACCTACAATTGAGGATACTTATGCAATCGCAGAAATGATTATGAAGGTAAAAGAGCCTATTGAAGCTGAATACCCTCTAATCAAAGAGAATCAATTATTATTTACTTACTTCCACTTTGCTTCTTACGAGCCACTAACTAAGGCTATGATTGAGCAAAAACCTGTTTGTTTAGCATATGAAACAGTAGAAAGAGCAGATAGAAGTCTTCCTCTATTGATTCCTATGTCTGAAGTAGCTGGTAGAATGGCTACTCAAGAAGGTGCGAAGTATTTAGAAAAGCCAGTAGGTGGTCGTGGTATCCTTTTAGGAGGCGTACCAGGTGTGAAACCAGCAAAAGTAATCGTAATTGGTGGTGGTATCGTAGGTACTCAAGCCACTAAGATCGCTGCAGGTATGGGTGCTGATGTTACTATTATGGACATCGACTTGTATCGTTTACGTCAGTTAGACGATATCATGCCAGCTAACGTAAAGACAATGGTTTCTTCAGAGCACAATATCAGAGAGGAAATCAAAGATGCTGACTTGGTGGTTGGTGCTGTACTTATTCCAGGTGCTAAGGCTCCTCACTTAATTACTAGAGATATGTTGAAAACTATGAAGCCAGGTGCTGTATTAGTTGACGTAGCTGTAGACCAAGGTGGATGTTTCGAAACAACTAAGCCAACAACTCACGCTGAGCCAGTATTTGATGTAGACGGTGTAATGCACTACTGTGTGGCTAACATGCCAGGTGCTGTACCTTACACATCTACTCTTGCACTTACAAACGCAACTCTTCCTTATGCTGTTCAATTGGCAGACAAAGGATGGGAAAAGGCTTGTGCTGAAAATGTAGAATTGAAAAAAGGTCTAAACATCATTAACGGTACTGTAGTTTACAAAGCTGTTGCTGATGCTTTCGGTCTAGAATATAAAGATGTTGAAGAAATGTTGATGGCAAACGCTTAATCTGATTCAATATCAAATAAAAAAGTCTGAGATGATCTATTCAACTCAGACTTTTTTTATTGTTGTTTTTTTCTGTTCTGCCAACTACTTGATGCATAAAAGTTAGGGTAGTGTTCTTTTGGAAGTATCTCTTCCGGCGACACCCCAACCATATCAGACACGGTCATCAACTCTGTGTATAAACCTTTATAGTTTTCCTCAACATAATAAACATCCATCAGTAATAGACGAGCATCTGTAGGAAAACTTTCTGCTTTTATCATCTTCTTCAAAAGCTTTTTGGCTTTGGAAGATTTATCCCATGAAAGATAGATTTCTGCAGTTCTTAGTTTTAGATAATCATCCCCTCCAATCAACTCTGATAACTCATCATTCATCACTTTAGACTGTTCGTAATTATCTAAACTGCCGTAAACCTCCATCATCATCAGTCGAATACTCTTATCATATGGGAAATCGGATAGGTATTTCGCCTTCAAATTTTCTAACTGAGTCATATCACCTTGTCCAGCCAACGCCATCAATAAGGCTAACCTTGTATTTTTTTGCTTTTTGAAGTAATTGGATAGAGAATCGTATGCAGTAATTGTATTCCCATACATTCCTTCTTGATTGTACCCAAATAACTCCCTTGTAAGCAATAATGATTTCCTTAACGATTGATTCGCTACCAATTCCTGATCTTCTTGTGCTAATAAAGTAGCGATAATATCAGAGAAATAGGTACCACTAAAATAAAAATAAACATCTGCCACATTCCATTCACCACTATGGTTCTTCACTAAAAGTACTTCATGATAATCCAACCAACCATCGCCTTTTAGCATACGGTACAATAAATTCGTTTGCCCATCAGGATTTTCAATCACTTTTACAAAGCTATACTCCCCTTCGGAGCCAATTTGTTCGATCAACAAATCGCCTAAACGAATATTTTGCTTAAAGGCTGAAGCATATTCCTTCCATTCTGAAGGTTGTTTATGAAGCTTCTGAAAAACACGTTGAGTGAAGGTATCGTAATCGATATATTTATCCACAATATCTCCATTGCCATGATAAATAGCACTATCTATTGTAATGGCTAATTTGATATCGTCATCCTTTTCTGATGTGGCCATCACATTAACCGAAAAGAATAATAATAGAAGTATGGTCTCTAGCTTATATATATTATTTAAATATGTCATTTAAGTTGTTTAGCAGTAATCTCATATAAAAGTAATGACTTCTTCTTAATATAGAAATAATACCCCTAAATCTTTAAAAAATAGTATTATCGATCTGCTAATAAAGTATCTGTTGCTATTGATTTTACAAAAAAAAGAGGTTTCACTTAAATGAATAAGCAAAACCTCTTCCAACTCTTTTAATTTAAATATCTCTATCCAAATTATTTTACTTCTTCGAAGTCAACATCAGTCACATCGTCATCTGCGTTGCCACCTTGTTGAGCTCCACCTTGAGCAGCACCTTCTGCACCTGCAGCTCCAGCAGCACCTGCTGCGTCACCACCTGTTGCTTGGTACATCTCTTGAGAAGCTGCCTGCCATGCTGCGTTCAACGCCTCTAAAGCAGGAGTGATTTTATCTAAATCTTGAGCAGCGTGTGCTTCTTTCAAGTCTTTCAATGCAGCTTCGATAGCTGTTTTGTTACCTTCAGAAAGCTTGTCGCCAAACTCTTTCAATTGTTTCTCTGATTGGAATACCATTGAGTCAGCCTCGTTTAATTTCTCAGCACGCTCTTTAGTTTCCTTATCAGCATCAGCGTTAGCTGCTGCTTCGTCTTTCATTCTTTGGATTTCCTCCTCAGTTAAACCAGAAGAAGCTTCGATTTTGATTGATTGCTCTTTACCAGTCGCTTTATCTTTAGCAGATACATTCACGATACCGTTGGCATCAATATCAAAAGTTACTTCGATTTGAGGTACACCTCTTGGTGCTGGAGGAATATCAGTTAAGCTGAAACGACCTAATGTTTTGTTACCTGAAGCAACTGGACGCTCACCTTGAAGTACGTGAATCTCTACAGCTGGCTGGTTATCAGCAGCAGTTGAGAATACTTGTGACTTCTTCGTAGGGATAGTTGTGTTAGACTCGATCAATTTAGTCATTACACCACCCATAGTTTCGATACCCAATGAAAGTGGAGTAACGTCTAATAGAAGAACGTCTTTCACTTCACCAGTTAATACACCACCTTGGATCGCTGCACCGATAGCAACAACTTCGTCAGGGTTAACACCTTTAGAAGGTTTCTTACCGAAGAACTTCTCAACTTCCTCTTGTACTTTAGGGATACGAGTAGAACCACCTACTAGAATTACTTCGTCGATATCAGAAGTAGACAAGTCAGCATCTTGTAATGCTTTACGACATGGCTCTAATGATCTTTGAACTAAAGTATCTGCTAAACGTTCGAAGTCAGCTCTTGATAATTCTTTCATCAAGTGTTGAGGTACACCGTCTACTGGAGTGATGTATGGCAAGTTGATGTCTGTTTTAGCACCTGCAGAAAGCTCGATTTTTGCTTTTTCAGCTGCTTCTTTCAAACGTTGTAATGCCATTGGGTCTTTACGAAGATCGATTGTTGGGTGATCTTTCATAAATTCCTCAGCTAACCAGTCGATAATTACTTTATCGAAGTCATCACCACCTAAGTGAGTATCACCGTTAGTTGACAATACTTCGAATACGCCGTCACCTAATTCAAGGATTGAGATATCGAAAGTACCACCACCAAGGTCGAATACTGCGATTTTCTTATCTGCGTTAGCTTTATCTAATCCGTAAGCTAGTGCTGCTGCTGTTGGCTCGTTCACGATACGTGAAACTTTCAAACCTGCAATCTCACCTGCTTCTTTTGTTGCTTGACGCTCTGCGTCGTTGAAGTATGCTGGTACAGTAATTACTGCTTCAGAAACTTCAGATCCTAAGTAATCCTCAGCAGTTTTCTTCATTTTTTGAAGAGTAATTGCTGAAATTTCTTGTGGAGTATATAATTTGTCACCAATCTTAACTCTTGGTGTATTGTTTGGTCCTTCTACAACTTCATATGCCATTTGAGAGATCTCGTTACCAGCATCTGAATATTGTTTACCCATAAAACGCTTCACTGAAGCAACTGTATTTTGTGGGTTAGTAATCGCTTGACGTTTCGCAGGGTCACCTACTTTACGCTCTCCGTCTTGTAAAAATGCTACGATAGAAGGTGTTGTTCTTTTACCTTCTGCGTTTTCAATAACAACTGGCTCGTTACCTTCCATTACAGATACACAAGAGTTCGTTGTTCCTAAATCAATACCAATGATTTTTCCCATAACTTGTTTTAATTTATTTCTTTAATTTTTTGAATCTTTTTTGGTTGCCCTTGTTGCCAAAGACATCATCTCTTAGACAACAGATGTGCCAAGTGGATTTTTATGACATTTTGACGGAAAAGCGATTTTTGATCTGTCATATTGTTTTTTGATGTGACAGAAATTTCCCAGAAGTCTGACAAAATGAGAAAGGGGAAACACTTTTTGATGCTTCCCCTTACATTAAGATTCAGAAATAATTCTCCTCGTCTCTAATTATTTGATGTTTATATCAATTACTCTGTGATATAAAGCTTCTTGATTCTCACATTCGGACCAGGACATTGTGTTTCATGACAATTCACACACAAAGACACAGTTCCATTATAAAATTCAACCTGACCGTCTAATTGTATATCCTTCGACTGATTCACATGTTTCAGGAAATTATCAGCCAATGTCTTATACTGTGGAGAAGAAGTTTTCCCTTCCTCCGTAGGTATTGCAGTTAATATATGTGCTACATCCAAAGGAAATTTCTGTAAAGAATCACCTTCAATAATGGCTTTTCTTTGTGCTTCCATCTGATCGGTAACGTCTCTCATTAACCAAGCTAATTCAGATCCTCCATTAGGATAGTTGGTTGATGTTCTTTCTTTTGTGGAAGTTTGACAACTCAGCATCACTACCGACATAAAAAATATCGAAGTGATTAAAGTAAGTATTTTGTTCATGTTAGTTGTGGCTATTTGATGTTTAATCGATAGAAATGAGTTAAACTATAGTTTAGTCCTCAATGGCCACACCCGCTGCCATAAATGTATACTTTGTTTCTGGAGCCGTGATTGCCGCAATTTCTTCATCAGATTTACCCGCATCTTCTGCGTAATGTTTCAACGTGGCAACATCAATTACTTCTTTAGTGGCTACACCATTAATTACCGCCTTTTTACCAGAAGCATCCATAGGAACGAAGAACTTGTAATCTTTGAACTTCACAAAAACTTCATTTCCATTATCATCCAAAGGCATTTTTAACCAACATCCCTTCTTCTGACAAACACCTGTAATCTCACCTTCTAATTTGATGTTTACAGTTTCCGATTGATCCAATTTGTCTTTTAATTCAGTAGAAGCCACTGCTTGATCAGTTTCGAATGTCTCTCCATAGAAAGCAACGTCGTTTTTTTGTTCAGTAGAGCAGCTGATAAATAAAATGATTGAGAGGAAGAATAAATAGATAGATTTCATTTTCATATGATTTAGTAATGGTTAGGAATTAGAAGTTAGGAGTTAGGAGTTTTTGATTTAGTATCAACTCCTATTTCCTCGCTTCTAATTCCTAGATAAAATTATATTTTCGACTTCCAGCCTTCAGTTTCTACTGATTCTGCTGAAGTCAAGACCTTATCTTTCATTTCTTTCATAAAGTCTTCGATATTCTTTGATACTTTTTCGTCTGTAGCACCAACAATTTTTGCGGCTAAGATACCTGCGTTTTTCGCACCATCTAAAGCTACAGTTGCTACAGGAACACCTGCAGGCATTTGAAGGATCGATAAAATTGAATCCCAACCGTCGATGGAATTTCTTGATTTTACTGGAACACCAATTACAGGAAGTGAAGTCATAGATGCCACCATACCCGGAAGGTGTGCTGCTCCGCCTGCTCCTGCAACGATAGCTGCTAAACCTCTTTCTTTAGCTGTTGTTGCATATTCGAACATACGCTCTGGCGTTCTATGTGCAGAAACAATTGTCAATTCGTAGTCAACACCTAAATCTTCTAATACTTGAGCCGCCTCTGACATTACTTTTAAGTCAGACTGACTTCCCATAATAATACCTACTTTCATGGTAAAAAAAGGAAATTTGTTTTGTGGATTTAAACTTTTCTCAAAGATAGAAACTATTGGGGGAAAATTTAATTGTTTGTTGGAGCTTTTAAATAAGAGAGGGAATTAAGGTCTGATTGGATTTTGAAGAGGTAGCAGGTAGCAAATTTAACGCTCGTTTTTAGTTAGGAGGTAGGAATTAGGAGTTGCTAAAACTGCCGCAAATGTTAAGCGATAGCGACATTTGTGCCTAAAAAACGTTAGAGGTCTCCCGACCTCGTTTTTAACTAAGGAACTAAGGAACTAAGGAACTAAGGAAAGTTAGTTGAGTTAGATATTTACATCAAAAGCCCAAGAATTTATTCTTTGGGATATTTTTTAGGTAAGAGGTAAAATTTCATTTTTTGATAGATCATCCAAAAGTTCGAGCTCTGAGTTTTAAGAATATTATTTATATCTCCGTCTTCACCGAGGTAGCCTTGGCCCTTCGGTACACAGACCATCGGATAGGGATAGATAGGATGATGTTGGATAAGTGATATTAGATATTGAAAGAGATATATCCAACGCAGGACCGCTCTTCACTCTTCCCTATTCACTCTTCACTTAACACCAAAAGGGCTTCTTTTAAAAAAAAGAAGCCCTTTTGGTGTTACTGAAATCTTGGATCGTTAGGGAAGCGGGCTCTCAGCCATTGCCAGTACAATTGTGCTTTTTGTTTCTGACCTGTCTGTTCGTAAAGTGCCGCTAGTGCATATCTTAATGAAGGATCTTCCTTCGTATATTTCAATCCTAATAGGTAGGTCTTTTCTGCCTCAAGTAGTTTACCTTGTTGCTGAAGTACCAAACCTAAGTTATAGAAGGCTCTTGAGTTTTGTGGGTTAATTTCTGATGCCTTTCTTAATGAAATTGCTGATTTCTCCCACTCTTTTGTTTCTGCGTATAAAAGGCCTTTAGAATAGTAAGCATCGGCAGAGTTTGGATCTGACTTGATGGCGTTATTTAATTCTAACTCGGCATTCTTAGTATCTCCTTTGATAGAATAGATACGTGCTAAGCTTAATCTTGCTTCGTTCATTAAAGTATCGAACTTCAATGATGAACGGTAGCATTCGATGGCTTTATTGTATTCTTTTCTTCTTTCCCAATATTGACCTTCGCCGAATGGGCCTTCACGGAAATCTTTTGCCTGACGGAAGTAGTGGAACATTTCCTCAGTGGCTTTATCAAATGCTACTTTCCATTTACCTTTGAAACGATTCTCATCTGCATCTCCTAAAGCAATCGCTGCTGCTACTCTTACACCTCTTACGTCATCATTTAAATAAGGACTTAAGATAGATACTCTTTCGTCTAATGATAATTGCGATAAGTTTTGGATAGCAGTTGTTCTTACCATTGGTTCTGGATCTTTCAACCCTGCCATAACTGCATCAATTGCTCCTTCACCTGGAGTTCTTGCTAAGTAATACAATGCTGTTGATCTTGCAATAAATGGTGCTTTTTGTTCAGTCACCATTTCTTTTAGATCAGAAATATATTGAGGATCGTAGTTACGACCTAAAGCCAATGTATCTCTCCAATCGTGCTTATATTCTCCGTACATTTTCTTGTATTCCGCATCTGCCCATTTTACCGATTTGTCAGTGTGGCATTGGTTACAAGCATTTGGTGTTTCTGCATATTTTAAACTAAGATCAGGTCTTGGTGTTCTGAAACTATGGTCACGACGGTAGTCATTCCCCATATATACTTCACCAACCATATGACAATCTACACATCTTACATTATCAGTTAGTGAGTGTTTCGTATGTGCTTTCACTTCATATTCTGATGTTTCGTGACATTGTGCACAAACCTGATTTAGGTCTTTGAATTTCAACTCTGCTTTATGTGGATCATGACAATCGGTACATTTCACTCCTTCATGATACATTTTAGACTGAATGAAAGAACCGTAAACGTATACCTCATTCAAGATTTGTCCATCATGATAATACATTCCTTCTCTTAGCATTTCTGGGGCAAACTGATCGTAGAAGCTTTCTTCAAATTTGAAGTTTTGTACTAATTGAGATCTTCTTGAGTGACAAGGTGCACAGTTTTCGATAAGCGTTCTAGCATCCTCATCCTTTTTAAATTGCTTGATAAATAATCCTTCAACAAAATCTTTCTTTTCCTCAAATTCTTCTGAATTAGCAAAGTCAACGTGTTCCTTACCAGGACCGTGACAAGCCTCACAACTTACGTTGATGATAGCATATTTTGTATCGAAAGAATCTTTTAGGTAATCGTAGTTTTTCCTCACGTTTGTAGAGTGACAATCGGCACACATCGTATTCCAGTTACCTCCACCATTGGCCCAATGTAGCCATTCATAGTGTTGTATATCGTCTAGGTCGTCGTGCTGATTGAACCATCTTTTCTTCTCTGTATCCCATGTTTCACGAATCACTTGAATTTTTCCTCTCTCCATTTCTACCATGTAGTTCTGAAGCGGTCTCAATCCAAAAGTATATTTGATTTCGTAATCATGATTTTTTCCGTCAGGTCCTTGAGTGTTGACATAATATTTATCTCCTTTCATAAAGAAACGAGACTTCACATTATTGCCTACGAAAGTCACATTATTAAAATCGCCCAATACAAATTCTTTTGTAGCAGGTTTCATCGACTCGTCGTGGTCACTTCCTTTCCATAAGTGATACTCTTCTTCATGACAAGATTTACACGTTTCTGTTCCTACAAAAATAGAATCCGGATACGGTAAATCGAAAGAATGATGGTAATCTAATTCTGTTTTATTTTCAGCGACATCTTTCTGTTCCTCTTCAGTTGATTTACAACTCTGGTATATGGCAACTGAAAATAACAGCGTAGAAAAAAGTAATAATAATTTGTGTTGAAGTTTCATCCAATCTATTGTATAAAATAATTCTTGTACAAAGCTAATCCCAATGAACAAATAATAAGTAAATGGTATTACGTTAATACGCTGTTACTATTTGACTAGTTTTAAATCTAACTTATCATTTGTTAATGACTGAACTTTATAGGTAGTCTCTACATCTTTGATTACAAAGGTCAGCAATTGTTCTTTAGAATTAAATGACCAAACTCCTTTTTCTTTAATTGGCATATCATTACTTCCGGTAATAATTTCAAATACATCCCCATTTTCTTTGATATCGTAGTGCGTTCGACCACCTCTTTTAGGAGTGAGTTTCTCCGTGTTGTTTGTAAATGTGCAAACGGAATCTGCCTTTTCCATACAGATCCATTCAGTAATTAACTCTTTAGGATAAGAAGTTTTATTTACCTTTTGGCACGAACACAACATTAAAAAACTGACAATCAATACACAAAAAATCCTACTCATAATCATTTTAATTTGTTTGAAATAAAAATGGTGAAATATTTTTTTTATAAAAAACTTTCCTCTACTTTTGCACAGCAATTCAGAAAAATAGTGCGGGGTGGAGCAGTTGGTAGCTCGTCGGGCTCATAACCCGAAGGTCATCAGTTCGAGTCTGGTCCCCGCTACCAAGAGAGGTTACTTCTTTTTAGAAGTGACCTTTTTTTTATGCCTAAACTTTCTTCTTTTATCACTTTACTCTTTAAATTTATAGTTATTGATCGAATATTATTTACTTTCTATCAATAAACCTGTATCAATAGGAAGAAATGACCAAATAATTTAATCCTATATCGAATTCATCATAAACTAACCTATACCAACGTATGAAATCTCTTTCCATTCAACAACTAAGTGACGGCTTATATAAAGGTATCACAAGATTTCCTTTAGCTATACTGTCCGCCATACAATTTACGTTTTTGGTGATTTATGGAATAGAGGCTGACATCGATCCCGGTATTTGGTATTTACGTGGTGTACATGGAGCACAGTTAGGTATTCCTTTATTTATTGCACTCACCTTCTTTGCAGAATCAAAGAATTACAACCCGATTAAAAAGATTGGGGTAAAGTTTGGAGGAGTAGCACTCTTGTTATTGTATCTGCTTACCCTGCCCGAAACACTCACTTTTATCAATTTCTCCAGATTTGTACTCCTTACCCTCTTTGCTCATTTATTGGTATTTATCGCTCCTTCCTTGCACAAAGGTTACGAGCTTCATTTTTGGGTATTGGCCAAGGAAATCATCCTTACATTTATCGAGTGTGTATTTTATGCCTTCGTGATAGGTTTTGGTATTTTTGTCGCCATATCTGCAGTACATTTTCTCTTTGATATTAATATAAACAATAAGCGATATCCAGAAGTGATGTCGTTTTGCCTCATCTTCCTAACCACTATCTTTTTTGCAGGAAGAATGCAAGGGGTCAATTCCAAACAAAACATGGTATTTGATTACCCTGAAATATTAAAGAATTTCACTCAGTTTATTCTGATTCCTTTGGTGCTGCTCTACCTTATTATTCTTTATATCTATGGTGGGCAGATTCTGATGAATCAAGATTGGCCAAAAGGATGGGTATCGTATCTATCTATTGGATTTTCTGTATTGGGTATTGTTTCTATCATTTTGATTTATCCCGTTAGAAACGACGAAAACAATAAATGGATTCCTCTATTCAATAAAGGCTTTTTATATACACTATTTCCTATCATCTTTTTATTCTGTGCTGCTATTTGGAGAAGAATTTCAGAATACGGTATCACAGAGAATCGGTATTACTTGATTGCTTTAGGTGTTTGGTTGTTCTTTATTTCGGTGTATACTTTAATTAAAAGAGATCATTTCATTAAAATGATTCCAATGTCACTTTCCGTTGTTTGTATTCTATCGGCTTTTGGACCTTTAAGTGCCTTTAATGTAAGTAAGAATAGTCAGTTGGAAAGGTTAAACGACTATGCAACATCAAATAATTGGTTGGATGAGGATGGCTATTGGGATACTTCTAATGAAAAGAAAACACCCAAGGAAGATGTAGATCAAAGCCGTTCTATCATCAAGTATTTGATAAAAAACCATGGTTATGCCTCTATACAGCCTTATTTGAAAGATTCTATTCCTGATACCCTTCAAGGAGTAGATAATAAGTATGCACAAAGTAGAACGATACTACAGGAAATGAAGTTGATTCAAACCAGTGATTATGTAAAAGAAAATCGTTTAAACTTTTATACGACCCACCAAGGCGTTGATATCAAAGGGTATTCAAAATATTTCACAAAAGAGGCACAATACTTAAAAAGAAATGGTGATAAAGCCATTAGTATTTCTAAGGCTGATCCTGTGATCAATTTATTTATTGAAAATGGAGCAACTAAATTGGGTACTCTTATAATTGGCGATCAAACTTACAATATTCCTTTTCCTGATGAAAACGAAATGCTCTATAAAAAGAAGGACTTTATGATGGTCTATAAAAGTGTGAATGGGATAAAAAATGAAGAGCAAAATACAACTACATTAACGGCAGTGACATTCACCTTATTTATAAAATAAATGCCATTCTAAATACATAGAATGGCACTTGATCTATTTGTCTGTTCAGTTCAAAACCTATACTGTTGTTGTTTCTAGAAGTCCTTCAGCAGCTAACTTTGGTTTTAACCATTCGATCACTGTTTCTGGAGTGAAACCAAACTCATGATCCAAGGCCGAAGCCGGTGCTGAATATCCAAAGTGATCTAAACCATGCACATTGTTGATGTTCACCAAGCCTGCCAATGTTACTGGAAGACCTGCCGTTAGACCAAATGTTGGTAAAGTAGGATCAATTACTTTTTCTTGATAAGAAACCTCTTGATCTCTGAATAATCCTTCAGATGGTACAGAAACTACTTTAACATTCAAGCCAAAGTCCTTATTTAATAAAATAGCTACCGAAGATAAAGTAGATACCTCCGAGCCATTGGCTACCAATTGAAGATCTACCTTTGTTCCTATTGACAATGCAACATAACCACCTTTTCTTGTCTCAGCAGCATCTTGCTGACGAACATCGGCTGTCGTAATGGCTGGAATATTTTGTCTAGAGAAGATCAAACCTACAGGACGATCGAAACTCTCTACCGCCATTTTCCAAGATTCAGTCACCTCAAAAGCATCTGCAGGGCGTAAAGCCAAGAAGCTCTTCTTCCCATGGTGATTATTTAACTGCTCCAATAATCTTAATTGTGCTTCTTGCTCAATAGGTTGATGCGTTGGTCCATCTTCTCCTACTCTGAACGAGTCGTGGGTCCACATAAAGATGACAGGTGTTTGCATTAATGCTGCCACTCTCATCACTGGCTTCATGTAATCTGAGAATACAAAGAACGTTGCACATACTGGAATTACACCACCGTGTAAACCCATACCTACTGATATCGCCGCCATGGTTAACTCAGACACACCTGCCTGTAAAAATGCTCCAGAAAAATCGTTCTTTTTAAATGCGGTAGTCTTTTTAAGGAAAGCTTCTGTTTTGTCAGAATCTGCAAGATCGGCTGATGCCACAATCATGTTCTCACAGTTTTCTGCTAGATAGCCCAATACTTTTCCAGATGCAGCTCTTGTTGCCACACCGTCAGCTTGAGCAATACCTTCCCAATCGACTGTATTTTTCTTTCTATCAAAGAATGATTGAAGTGATGAAGCTAACTCAGGATGTTCAGCCGCCCACTCATTTTCTAATGCTTTATATTGATTTGCTGCTTCAGATTTCTTCTCAGCAACTTCTTGATAATACTTTTGTACTTCATCAAATACCTTAAATGGCTCATCAGGATTTCCACCTAACTTTTTGATGGTATCCGCGAAGCTTGCTCCAGAGTTAGAAAGTGGCTGACCGTGAGTAGAACATTTTCCTTCGAAACTGTTACCCTCACTATCAATTGCTCCTTTACCCATTACTGTTTTACCAATAATTAGTGTTGGACGCTCTTTTTCCTCATTGGCTTGCTGTAAAGCTTCACGAATAGCCGCTGGATCGTTACCATTAATTGTCACCACATTCCAGTGCCAAGCCTCGTATTTTTTAGCTGTATCTTCTGTAGTTACTTCTTCTACAGTGGTTGATAACTGAATATCGTTGGCATCATAGAACATAATTAAGTTATTCAGTCCTAAGTGACCAGCAATACGACCCGCACCCTGAGAAATTTCTTCTTGGATGCCTCCATCAGAAATGTATGCATACGTTTTGTGTTCTACGACTTTACCAAAGCGCTCTGCCAAAAATCTTTCTGCAATGGCTGACCCTACTGCATAAACATGACCTTGTCCTAGTGGACCAGAAGTATTTTCGATCATGCGTTGTACATCTACCTCTGGGTGACCTGATGTAGGACTTCCCCATTGTCTAAATGCTTTTAATTCATCCATTGAGAACACCTCCAACAACGAAAGTTGTCCATAAAGCATGGCCGACATATGACCTGGATCCAAGAAGAATCGGTCTCTTGCATGCCATGATGGATCTTTAGGATCGAACTTTAAAAATTCGCTGTAAAGGATTTGGATAAAATCGGCTCCACCCATGGCTCCACCTGGGTGACCTGATTTTGCTTTTTCTACCATTGCTGCTGCTAATATTCTAATATTATCAGCAGAGAGAGTTTGTATATCTTTCATCTTATAGAGTAATAGTTATTACACACACTTAAAAAAATAGAGACGAACACCAAATGCGTCCGCCTCTCTAAAATTATGGTTTATGCTAATTCAGTTTCTTCTTGCATCGTCTTCGCTGCTTCGATGAACGCGGCCAAACCTTTGTCCGTTAATGGGTGGTTCAATAAAGCTTCGAACACTCCTAAAGGACAAGTAGCTACATCTGCACCTACTCTAGCACATTTTAATAAGTGCATCGAATGACGAACTGAAGCGGCTAAAATTTCAGTATTCAATTCAGGATATTGATCGAAGATGTCTTTGATTTCCTCAATTAATAACATACCGTCTTGAGAAATATCGTCTAAACGACCAATAAATGGAGATACATAAGTGGCTCCTGCTTTTGCTGCCAATAATGCTTGACCTGCTGAGAAGATCAAAGTACAGTTGGTACGAATACCCTTTGAAGCAAAATGTTTGATTGCTTTCAATCCATCCTTAATCATAGGAATTTTCACTACAATTTTTGGAGAAATAGCAGCTAATTCCTCACCTTCCTTAATCATGCCTTCAAGGTCAGTAGATAATACCTCAGCACTTACTTTATCATCAACAATCTCACAGATTTTAGCATAGTGATTTTTGATGTTCTGATCTCCCACGATATTTTCTTTTGCCATTAATGAAGGGTTAGTGGTAACACCATCTAAGATTCCCATATCATAGGCTTGAGCAATATCTTCTAGGTTGGCTGTATCAATAAAGAATTTCATTTTTATCTATTTAGAGTTATGAATTATGATTGTTAGCTAGATTGAACAGTTGAATGTTCTTTGTCTAATACTTTTAAAAGAGTTTCTTTCCAAAGAGCATATGCTGCTTGTGTTTCCTTTAACTTATCCGTTTCAGGCATAATCGTTTTGATTACATTCAATGATTGGAAAGCTTCTTCAAAAGTGTTGAAATGTTTAACACCTACGGCTGCACCAGTCGCTGCCCCTCTTGCTCCATCTGTATCCAATAATTCAATTGGAGCTCCACAAACATTGGCTAGTGTTTGACGGAACAACGGACTTAAAAACATGTTGGCGTGCCCTGCTCTAATTACTTCAGGCTTTAATCCCATGTCTTGCATTACCTCAATACCGTATTGGAAAGAGAAAACAATACCTTCTTGAGTCGCACGAATCATGTCGTTTTGATTGTGTCTGTTGAAATCAATATTAGAATAATGTGCTCCAACATTAGAATTTTCTAAAACACGTTCTGCTCCATTACCAAAAGGAAGGTAAGACAAGCCGTTTGCTCCAATTGGCGATTGTTCTGCGGCATCATTCATGCTCACATAGTCCATATTGGAAGTGATATTTTTTTGTAACCAAGAGTTGGCAATACCTGTCCCGTTAATACATAGAAGTACTCCTAAACGTTGTGTATCTTCTGTATGATTCACATGAGCAAAAGGATTTACTCTCGATTTCGGATCACATTTCGCTTCATCAGTCACTCCATATACAACTCCAGATGTACCACCTGTAGCTGCAATTTCACCTGGGTTGACCACATTTAGAGAGAAGGCATTATTGGGTTGATCACCTGCTTTGTAGGTAATCGGAATCCCTGCCTTTATTCCTAACTGCTCAGCAATCTCCTTTGTCACTACACCATGGTCGGTAAATGTTTCTTTCACATCAGCTACCATAGTAAAAGGAATACCATAATGCTCCAACAACTCTGTATTCAAACGATTGTGTTTGAAGTTCCAAAGAATCCCCTCTGAAAGACCAGAAATTGTTGTACTGATTTCTCCTGTAAGTTTCATCCCAACGTAATCGCCAGGTAACATGAACTTATGGATTTTAGCAAAGTTTTCAGGCTCATTTTCTTTCACCCACTTCAATTTTGAAGCAGTGAAATTACCAGGAGAGTTCATAAACTCATTCAAACACTGTGATTCTCCAATCGCTTTGAAAGCTGCATCTCCAATTTCTACCGCACGGCTATCGCACCATATAATCGAAGGTCTGATCACATTCTTATCTTCATCTACAGTAACTAAACCGTGCATTTGATAAGTAATACCAATCGCTCCCAATTCTTGACCATTAAAAGCAGGGTTTTCATGAAGTCTAGCTATACCTTTTTGAATTGCTTCCCACCACATTGCTGGATCTTGCTCTGCAAAACCTGCCTGAGGGGCATCAATTGGCATTTCCTGATCCGGATATTGAGCTGAAGCAACTACTTTTCCTTCTTCATCAATAGCTGATACTTTAACCGATGAACTTCCTATATCTAATCCTAAAAACTGCATACTTTATATATTTTGATATTATCACCTACTTTTTGTCGATGAATAACGTTTCCATTTCTTCTAATGTTTTTCCTTTCGTTTCAGGCACATATTTCCAAACAAATAGGATGGTTACCAAACACATCGAACCGTACACCCAGAAAGGTACTCCCCCATGGAAATTGTCGAACAAGTATTGGTTGTCCATCATCATTGGGAAAGTTTGAGAGACGATGAAGTTAAAAATCCATTGTGCTGCTACAGCAATCGATAGACCCACGCCTCTAATTTGATTTGGCATAATCTCGGATAATAATACCCATACAATTGGTCCTAAAGACAAAGCAAAACAAGCGATGTAACCTAGAACAAATACCAACAACCAAACATCTGTATTTTGGAAATAAGCCGCTGTACCAATGGCTGTGATACAAATACCCATTCCGGCAGAACCAATAATCATTAGTGGTTTTCTACCAAATCTATCTACTGAGAAGATGGCTACTACTGTGAATAATAAATTGACAGCCCCTACTACAATAGTTTGTAATAATGCAGTGTCTGTATTCCCGCCTCCAATTTTCTTGAAGATCTCTGGTGCGTAATACAAGAAAACATTGATACCTGTTACTTGTTGGAATACCGATAAGGCTACTCCAACAAATACAATAAACAGGTAAGGTTGTTTGAAAACACTCGCTTTTTCTTGATTGTTATCCGATGCAATCGATAACTTAATATCGTTTAATGATGTAGTTGGCGTTTCTGAAATATGATTTAAAATGCCTGCGGCTTCTTCGTCTCTTCCTTTCATTGCCAACCATCTTGGACTTTCTGGTACTAAGAATAATAGGAAAGTAAATGATAATGCTGGAATACATTCCGATGCAAACATCCATCTCCAACCTGTTGAATCGTTCCATGAAGTATCCCCTTGACCTGCAATGAAATAGTTCACAAAATAAACCACCAACATACCAAAAATGATGGCGAATTGATTACAAGACACCAATCGTCCTCTATATTCTGAAGGGGCAATTTCGGCGATATACATCGGCGACAACATCGATGCGATACCTACTCCAATGCCTCCAATAATTCTATAAATAATAAAAGTGGTAAAAGCGTCTGGTATTGCTGACCCAAATGCAGATATGGTGAACAAAACACCTGCAATAATCAACGACTTTTTACGACCTAAACTTGTAGCCATTTTACCAGCTACTGCGGCACCAATAATACAACCAATTAAGGCAGATGATGCTGCAAAACCTTTTTCTGCTGCAGTCAGAGAAAAGAATGTTTGTAAGGATCCAATTGCTCCCGAAATCACGGCAGTATCGTATCCAAAAAGTAACCCTCCTAAAGCTGCAACAAGCGTTACTTTAATGACGAAAGCAAAATCAACTTTTCCCTCAGCGGAAGCTACTTTGTTTTCTTCTATAATGTTTTCCATATTATAATTCTGTAATAATCAGTTAATCATTTCATTGTAAGTGATTGAAAGGTTCACTCCCACCTTATAGTAATGTATAGTTCTTCAATGCCCAGATCAGGAGGCATTTGTAAATTAAAAAGAGAGTTGTAATAAGCTAACACAAGGAGAAACTCCATGCGTTAGCTGTCCACTGTATATACTTAACTTTGAAATGCTTAGATATACATATTGATCAAGTTTTCTAGGTATTCCTGTCTACCACTTGTAGGTACAGGCTCACCAGTTTTGATCGCAATGTTACGCAAGTCTTCTAAAGACAATTTACCGTCTTCGAACAACTTACCTTCTCCACTATCAAACGATGAATAACGATCTGCTCTTACTTTATTGTATTCAGAGTTTTCTAAGATATCGTTTGCAATTAATAGTGCTCTAGCGAATACATCCATACCACCAATGTGAGCATAGAACATATCTACTAAATCAGTTGAATTTCTTCTTACTTTCGCATCGAAGTTTACTCCACCACCTTGGAAACCGCCAGCAGGAAGAATAATTAGCATTGCTTCGATTACTTCATATAAGTTGTTAGGGAATTGATCTGTATCCCATCCGTTTTGGTAATCACCACGGTTGGCATCAATCGATCCTAATTTTCCAGCATCTACTGCCACTTGTAATTCGTGTGTAAATGTATGGTTGGCTAAAGTAGCGTGGTTTACTTCTAGGTTTAAATAGAAGTCATCTGCTAAACCGTACTTTTCTAAGAAACCTAATACAGTAGCTGAATCGAAATCGTATTGATGTTTCGATGGCTCAGCTGGCTTAGGCTCAATAAAGAAGTTACCTTTAAATCCTTGCTTACGCGCATAGTCTCTCGCCATAGTAAGGAATTGTGCCATGTGCTCTTGCTCACGTTTCATGTCCGTGTTCAATAAACTCATGTAACCTTCTCTACCTCCCCAGAATACGTAGTTTTCACCACCTAATTCGATGGTTGCGTCTAAAGCGTTTTTCACTTGAGTACCCGCTTGTGCTACTACCGAGAAATCTGGGTTAGTAGACGCACCGTTCATATATCTTGGATTAGAAAATGCATTGGCAGTACCCCAAAGTAGTTTTACTCCAGAAGCTGCTTGCTTCTCTTTTGCATAATCTACAATTGCTTGTAATCTTTTTTCAGATTCCAATACTGATGATCCTTCGTCCACTAAATCGAAATCGTGGAAACAGTAATAAGGAAGACCTAGTTTAGTGAAGAATTCAAAAGCGAAATCCATTTTCATTTTTGCTTTCTCGATAGGATCCGCTACGTTACGGTAAGGGAATAATCTTGTACCAGGACCAAATGGATCGCTACCTTCGCCACACATGTTGTGCCAGTAAGCACCCGCAAACTTGAAGTGCTCCTTCATTGTTTTACCTGCTACAACTCTGTTTTCATCATAAAAACGAAATGCAAGTGGATTCTTAGATTCTGGTCCTTCGTATTTGATTTTATCGATCCCTTTAAAAAATTCCTGATCGCCAAATACTACTTTTGATTCTACTGTTGATTCTAACATATCTGTATTAGTTTTTTCTTTGTTGTCTAAAAAATGTCTGCTGCTAACGAAATAATAGTTGTATGTAACTCTTGTCTTTCATCTCATACAATTGTCTCTAGGACACTTGCTAGTTAGCTAGTAATGTGTGTTTTGGTCAAATTTTGACATAAAAATCTCGATTGAAACCGTGTTCGCAACCGCTCCCGGAAAAGTTGTGACACCTATTTTTATGAATAATTCGGTTTTTTTTTAAATGAAAATGCTAAAGGATTTCAAAAGAAAAACCTTCTATTTTTTAATTCGTATGTGCTATTATATCTCTATCAAAAAATGAATTACTCTTAATCTATGATCGAAAAAATTAAAACCTTCTTTTCTTATGTAATTGGTGGATTAGAATTTCTGGAACCTATTTACTATTTGATACAAATTGTGAGTACAGCAGTCATGTGGATTGTTCAAGGTATTCTTTTTCTTGCTAGTTTGTTTTCTTAATCAGGTTATGGATATGAATCAGCAAAAAAAAATGCCACCCAAAATGGATGGCATTTATCTATAGCTATTATCAACCTTTATAAACTTTTTTGTAAGTCCGAATATAAAGTAGGTGATGACATCACATAATTACTTTTTGATATCTCCTTTTCCCACTTCTCTTTTAATTCTTTGTTTTCTTGTAATCGAGCATCGATACCCTTAAAGGTCGGGTTATCCTTCCACATAGGGTGTGCCTTCCAATTGCAATTAATATATGATATCGCTTTTACCGTTTTAGGATGATCATGAATGGTCTTGAAAAACGGAGTAAACCATTTGTTCCATGCCAATTGAGCATCTTCAGGATTATTGAAATCCATAGGTAATGTAAGATTATCAAACTTCATGTTTGGACCAGATACTGAGGCAGAAGCTTCTGCAATAAATACAGGTTTCCCTTTTTTCTTCGCAAATTCAATCATTTCTTGTTCTCTCCAACGCGCAAAGAAAGAGAACGAACACCAGTCTACATAATCGTCACCAGGGTACCATTCTTCTAGTTGATCCGGTGTAGAAACAAATCCAGTAGATTGCCACACAAAGGCAACATTCTCCACACCCATATCATCCATAATGTCCTTCACCCTACGGTAAGCTTTCAGATAGTTTTCTTTTTCGTAATGGTTCCAAGGGTGTCCATCAAACTCATATCCTATTCTCAGGAAAACAGGTCTTGGAGCTAAGGATTGTAAAAAAGAACCCAATTCTTTTATCATTTCATCATGTACTCCATTGGCTACTTTATCTTCATGTCCTACCATACCGAGGCCAATAGCCAAGCACATGTTTGCATAATCAGGATCGTTAAGTTGTAACGACATATTACTATCATTATCACCCCAATTATCTGTTGATGTTATTCCATCTAATCCTTTATGTACAAATCCAAAAGTGGTATCACCGGGAGTTAAAAATGAGTAAGCTGTAAACCCTGCCGGTCTTCTATCAAAATGATCCAAGTACCCATCATTGTATTTTTCTAGACCTCCTATGGCAGAAAGTTCTTGTCCAATAAAAACCAAAACCTTTCCATCTTCAGGTTCAAACTTGGCTCTTATTTTTTTAGAGGAGTTGATATTAGGTGGGCTCAATGAGGCCTCCTGTATATTATTTGATTTTTCTGATTGATCACATCCCATAATACCAATTAAGGAACAGACCAACCATCCTAAAACGATTCTATACATCTGTTTTCTTGTTTAGATTTTGGGTGACTAACCCATTCGTATTTCTATTTTTCATCATAGAAATTAGTCGATTCACTTCTTTCTCTTCGTTCATTCAAATTTGATGAATTTTTAATGTTTTATCGTTACTACAAATACTCTGATAGGTACTTCACCACTACGTCAAAACCCCTGTAGGACTCATAAAAAGAGAGTTTTATCAAACAATCCTACTACTTTGTGATGTGTTTTTTCATTTCGTTACTTCTTATTAATCATCAGCTCTTTTTCGATTCAATCAATTGATAAAGACAAAAAACATTAGAATTATTACTATGGAAATTAAACAACTTGCAGAGCAATTCTGGGCAAATGGATACGTGGTTATCGAAGATTATTTTTCTGAAGAAATGATGGATAGTCTGAACGATAAAATTATCCGTCATTTTGGTATGAATCCAGATTTTGAGCACAACGATGAGTTCTTAGATAAATCGGCAACAGAAGTGGTGCCTTGGTTCCCTGAAAGAGAAAATGAATTTGCTTTCCGCCCAATCAACGATGATCCTTTGATGCAAAACCTAACTAAAGAAATTCTTGGAGAGGAATGGAACGAATTGTATTGTATGATTATGTTTTCTAAAAAAGGAACCAAAGGACAAGCATGGCATCAAGACTGCCCACCAGAAAACAAATCACAATTTAATCTGAACCGCTTAGTGTATACTCATGATATTACTGATGAGATTGGGGGACAAACACTAGTGGTACCGGGAACACATAAACATGGTGAAATATCAGCCGGTATTCCTGATGAAGCGTTGGAGAATCAAATTGTCTTGACTCCTAAAAAAGGAACTGTTGTATTATTACACGGGCATTGCTGGCACAGAGTATTACCTATCAAAGGAACTTACAGGGTTTCTACCAATTTTAGAGCAATGCCAAAAGACACGCCGGAAGATATTACAGACATTGCAGTATATAGAAACATGAGATATAAATTCTCTACTTCTGAAGTAGTAGAAGAAAGAGTATAATTCTATTTCTTAATCTCTTTTCTTTCTTACTTCAAGGCTACTTCAACTACATGTAGTCCAATCAATAAGTGAGATTTTACAATTAATGTGAGTTATATTATATGATGTCTTGATACAAGCATCTCATTAATGTATCAACACAAACTTATGTTTCACTATTTTCTCTCTCCCACATCTAAGGCATTAGGTGTGGGATTATTAATTTAAAATAAATATGAAAAAAATATTCTTCTTTTTATGGATGATTTTATCGATAAAAGGATTCTCTCAACAGCAGAATAAAAGACTTGACATATTCTATAACGACGGTTTCTTTATCAAAGGAGCTGGAATTGATAACAATGGTCCTCAGTACTTTAAGGCGTTTGCTGATGCCGGTGGTAATGCCTTTAGAACTTGGAGAAGCAGTAATGCCAACTCAGAATTTGATTCAGCAAGAAAATATCAATTAAAAGTCGCTTTAGGTATAGAAGTAGGTCAAGAATTACATGGTTTTGACTACAATGATACAAAGGCAGTTAAACAACAGTTTAATTTAATCAAAGCTAAGATTGATAAATATAAAGATGAACCCCAATTATTATGCTGGGTAGTGGGGAACGAATTGAACTTATTATTTGATGAAAATGGTGGGCTAGGTAATGTAAACCCCAAAGTATATGATGCTTTAGAAGAAATTGTTCGATATATACATCAAGTAGATTCTATACACCCTGTTACTACTACCTTTGCAGGAATTATTCCTACTCACGTTAAAGTGGTATCAGAAAGGTGTCCTTCCTTAGATTTCTATTCTTTTCAAATTTATGGTGGGCTACAAACTCTTCCTCAAGACATAGAAAAATTATCATTAAATAAACCGTATATCATTTCTGAATATGGACCACTAGGACACTGGGAAAGGCCAAGTACCTCATGGAATAGAGAAATTGAGGAAACTAGTAAAGAAAAATCTGAAGGGCTGACACAACGTATTCAATCAGGGTTTATTGAGAACACTAATCCTTTGTTCCTTGGTGGTTTTGCCTTTCTATGGGGTCAAAAACAGGAAAGAACACCTACTTGGTATGGTATGTTTCTCCCCACCGGAGAATGTGATGCAAGAGTAGATGTGCTCACTGAGTATTGGTCGGGTAAAGTCCCTAATAACTATGCTCCTTTGGTGAGCACTATTACGCTAAATGACAAATCTGCTACAGATAACATTATCATAAAGGAGGCTGAAACATGTACCGCCAATATTGATGTTACCGATCCTGATAATGATCCTTTACTCTACAAATGGGAGTTATTAGGGGAGGTAAAAGAGAAAAGTGAAGGAGGAGCTTATGAAGCAAAGCCTAAAGTTTATCCTTTAGAAATACTTGCAGACAATGGGTCATCTATTACGTTTAAACTCCCTGATAATAACGGCGAATATAGACTCTTTGCCTACGTATTTGATGGTAATGGGAAAGTCGGAACGGCTAATATCCCTTTTATGGTTGATTTATCTAAAATAAAATAGAGGTTGAATCAAAATGACTCAACCTCTTGGATTTACAATAATGATAAATAAGTAAAATATGAGTTCGATAAAAATATTTTCAGCAAACTCATTTTTTCTATTGGTGGTTTATACTAATAATTTACTGTCCACTGATCATTTGATCTTTAATTTCTTCCGGTAATTGATCTATTTTCCAATCAAGTTTTTTTGATAATTTGAGTTGGGATTTTTCTGCTGTCGAATTTATTTCCAAAGTACCCAACCCTTCTAAAAGAGGATCGATAACGGTACGTAATTTTCTTTTTTCTTTTGGTGTTTCTATCAGTTGAACCAATGCATTTGCTAGAATTTGAGGTGAGGGCAAGAAGTCTTTATCTTCTCCTTTTTTCCCCCACACCTTTTCGGGAAGATCTTTTAAGTCTCCGTAAGTTGCTATTCTATCGGTATCATTCGGTCCAGTTTGTGTTTTTTCAAAACTGGTACTAAACCCTCCTGCCTCGACTAGTAATACATCAATTCCTAAAGGTTTAAGTTCATAATGATAACTTTCTGTCAGTCCTTCCAAGGCAAATTTTGTTGCTGTATAAATTCCTGAATATGGGAATACCACTCTGCCTTGAATACTAGAAATATTGATGATTGTTCCTTGATTTTTCTGTCGCATATGAGGTAGAATAGCTTTCATCATTCGTTGTATACCAAAGACATTTACATCAAACATTCTTTCTGTTTGAGACATGGTAAATGTTTCTGTCCAGCCTGTTCCTCCTACACCTGCATTATTGATGACCACATCAATATTGCCTACCAATTGCAAAGCATTTTTTACTGCCTCATCAATTGATAATTGATTGGTGACATCAAGAGGTAGAATAATTAGTTTACCTTTTGTTTGAGTAGCGAAAACGTTCAGTTCCTCCACTGCTTTTATCCCTTTCACTGCTCTCATTGTTGCAATTACTGTATCACCTTTTTTTAATAAAGCTTCTGCAGTAAATCGACCAATACCTTTGCTACAACCTGTTACTAGTACATTCATAAATTCTTGTAAATTTTAAAATCAAAAAAATAGCTTTGTCTTCAATTGTTGTCATTTCTAAAAGCCTATGATAGTTTTATTTATCATGTACCGTAACAGGTTGGCAAGGATTTAATTGCACACCATCACCTTCACACGACTCAAGTTTCCCTCGAAGTCTTCAACACTAAGTATATACAGTCCATTTGACGTTTGAATGTTGTTTATGTTTTGCAGAGGTGCTACAATTTCATTGATAATTCTACCAGATGTAGCCTCTAGCAGAGATATAGATTTAATTTCTTTGCAGTTATCTAAATACAGTTTTAAACCTCCAATTTCAGTATTGCAAACGTATCCCCATCTAAAATCTTCATCATTTACACTGGTAACCTGACCATCTTCTGAGGGAAAACAATTGTCTGTGATTTGGTCATAAGGATAGCCTACATTTTCAAAAAATTCATTTCCTCCGAAAATCCATTCCTCACCTTGTAACTCTGTGTCCCAATTCGTTTTTATGATATCATTTACTTGCAAGCGGGTATCGCCCCAACCTTCTCCTCTCCACATTGGTTGGCTGTCCCAATCTGTATTGATATAAGCCAATCCCTTAATAATTGAGTGGTTATCCATCAACTCAAATAATGGTTTAAACCAACTATTCCATGCTGTCGTTCCATTATCATTTTGTAAATCGTATCCTCTAGGAGTAGCTTCAGCAATCATTACAGGTTTATTCTTGATCACTGCATATCGAATTAGATCGTCTCCAGCATTTTTCTGAAAATAAGAAAAGCCCATCCAATCTACATACTCGTCTCCAGGGTAATAATTTTGCATAAATGCCACTGAATGTACCCCATCCGATTGCCAAACAAAATCACAGTTGGCTACTGCCTCTTCGTCAAAAATATCTACAATTTTTCTCCACATTGATTTAAAATATGTGGAGTTATAATGATTGTGATCTCCATCAAATTCATATCCTATTCTTAAATAAACAGGACGGTTTGTTTCTTTAATCCAATTGGCTAATTTCCTTATTTGTTCATCATGGTCTCCATCGCTGATTCTCTTTTCTTGATCGACTAAGTACAAACCAATCACTAAAGCTGTTTGATTAAAATCTGAAGATTCAATATATACCTTTGCAGATACATCACCAGCTCCATAATTTACAGTACTATATAATCCTCCTAAAGTTGGTAGAGAAGTATAAGTTGTTATTCCTGCTGGTAAATCAGCAAATGAATCGACATAACCCGAAGAATATCTATCCAATCCACCTACAGCCCCTAAATCCTGACCTAAAATTAAAAGTCTTTTTCCATCTATTGGAGCAAATTTCGCTTGCCCCGATAAGCAGGAATTTCTTGTTTGTCCGTTAGAAAACGAAGCGATTAACAAGAGTGAAAAAAATATTTTTATGCATCTCATATTTCACTATTTGTAAAAATATCCCCCTTTAAAATAAAGGGGGATAACTTATCTGATCTGATAATTAACTGATTAGTTTACTGTTTCAACTAATTCAAAGTCTTTGATATAGAAAGTACCTGATTGTTTATGACCTTCTCCACCAATTTGGATAATAATCTTATCATATGTATCTGAAGTAGCAGCATCATCCCATACTACTTCACCACTATCTCTATTTAAGACTTCATGCCCTGAGTAGTTAAATTCTACTTCAACCCATTGATCACGAAGATCTGAAGATACACGAATAGCTGCTTCAGTCTGCCAAGCATTTCCGCCCATTTTTGTATCATACAATTTCAAGTTTACCATAGCATTTAAACTTCCGTCGGTATCTTTCCAAGTTTCAGCAGTTTCATCTATTGTATCATAATCGTTTGTAGATGGGAAGTACACTTTTAATTTGAATGTATTATTTGTTGATAAATCCATTCTATGATTCAATGTCACTTGAACATCATCTACAGTTCCGTTTTTAGTATATGATAATACTTGTGTTGATGCATCAGTTGGATCTTCTACGAAAGAAGTTACGATATCAGCTTCATTGATAAATTCTAATGTTTCATCACCTACTGCTGCATCCATAGTTCCATTGAAAGAAGCTGAAATTGATCTATATTCTAAATCTTTAATTATTTCTTCTGGTGCTTCCTCTACAACATCCTCTTGTACAAATCTTAAGTATCTATAGTTTTTACCATCTCCATCATTAAAGTTAAGTACATTAAGGTATCTAACATATAATTCTGTTTCTGTTAACGCTACAATCTCATACTTTGAAGCAGGTGCACCATCTACTAATTGGTAGTATGACATATAACCACCACCATTTAATGATAAGTACATTTTACCTTCTTCCTCAGTTACAGAGAAACCATATTCGCTTTCACCAGAATAAGTTGTTTGGAAATCTACAAATGGATCAGCTTCAGTATCAACTTGCCAGTTATTAATTTGGTGAGTTGCTGAAACACCCATTACGTTTGGAATTAAAGAGAAAGTAAAACGAGAAGCCATTGATTCTGTCATTGTAAAACCTTCACCATTATTACCATTCCAGTGATCATACTCTGATTGCCACCAAATTGCTTCCTCTCCATCTGCAGGACCTACACCATGCGAACCATAAGCATTAGATAACCTCCATACTTTACCTTCACTATCACAACCACCTGTTAGCAATTGGTAGTATTCGTCATTACAAATAGCAGAAACATCAATAGTGGTGACAGTTACATTAGTTTTGATTTGGACTGCATCATTATCACCTGTTAATGTTACCTTTACTTCAAAGTCTCCTGTTTCTAGGTAATTATGAGTAATAGATGACTCAGTTGTAGTTTCAGATGTATTATCACCAAATTCAAACTTGAATGAGTTCACATTTTGAGCATCTTCAACTGTAAAAGTTACTTCATAATCAGATCCCTCTGTTTGCGTAAATGTTAATGTTCCAGAAGGAGTTGTCGGACCACCTCCTGAAGAAGGATCATCAATTTTATCTTCCTCAGAACATGCACCAATAAACATTGCAGTCAAGCCTATCAAAAGCCATTTGATAAAGTTTAAATTTTTCATTTCAATTCAAATTTTTAAATGAATATTGTGAGCAAAATTGCTCTTTTTAAAAAGTTTGGGCAGTACGATGCCAGCATGGTAAAAAATTACCAAACGAACGAAAGAAGTATTTTATAGTAATCCCGTCAGCTCAAGATATTTTTACTTATGAGCTAACGGATATAATATACTAGTTACTTGGATTGCCTGTGATCAATCCGTCAGTTAGATCAATTTCAGATTGTGGAATAGGGAATTTTTCGTGTACCCC
This sequence comes from Flammeovirga yaeyamensis, assembly GCF_018736045.1. Lineage (NCBI taxonomy): Bacteria > Pseudomonadati > Bacteroidota > Cytophagia > Cytophagales > Flammeovirgaceae > Flammeovirga > Flammeovirga yaeyamensis. The sequence goes on from NZ_CP076132.1 coordinate 4,771,588, forward strand.
TTGAACAAAACCTTCACTGACTAATTCAGCTGTAATTTGTCCTGTTCTTACTTGATCGAAGAAGCGGTGTCCTTCCATTGCCAACTCTAATCGACGTTCTTTGAAAACATCATCTAAAGTAGGCGATGCAATTGGTGCAAGATTCACTCTTGCTCTCACCTGATTTAAATAATCTGCAGCTCCTCCTTTACCAGTACGTATGGCTAATTCAGAAGCAAACAATAATAAATCAGCGTATCTAAACATTCTATAGTTAGAATGACCATTGTAACGGTTATCACCAAAGTCTGTTGTTAACTCTCTTTGAGGAAGGAAATACTTTTGAGGAGCAAACCCTGTGGTATTGTACCAATCACTATTTGTGTCTCCAGGTTGAGCTACACGAATTGTACCTTCACCAGGATACACTTCTTCACCATCATAGATGATTGTCTGCTCTCTTCGGATATCATCACCAGCATCTCTAAATGCTTTTTCTAAAGCAACGGTTGGTAAGTTAAAGCCCCAACCTTCTCCAATTGATGCAGGGTTGCCTGAGTTACCACCTGCTCTTGGAGATTGCATCATATTCTCTCCAGCACCTTCTCCTTGAGTAGACCAGTTATTGAAATTAGATGGTTCGAATTGCACTTCGAAAATAGATTCTTTTCCATTTTCTTCCTCTAAACGCCAAATATTAGCGTAATCATCTAGTAAAGCATACTGTCCACTTTCTATTACATTCTTGGCATAAGTATATGCTTCTTCATAAGTGGACTCATCGTTTGAGTATAAAGCTGCTTTTGCAAAATAAGAATACGCCATTCCCGAAGTTGCTCTCCCTAAGTACTCCGCATCGTATTGATCTTTTGTCTTTAATAAAGCTCCTGCTGCTTTAAAATCATTCAAAATCAGCTCATACAATTCTGCTTCTGATGATCTAGGTGTCGAATTAAGGTTCTCATAATCTTCTAAAGATGTGAACATTGGAACACCTCCATACATTTTTACTAACTGAAAATAATGCCATCCTCTTAAGAATAAACCCTCACCTTTTACTTGATTATAGGTATTCTCATCTACAGAAGCCTTGGCTACTTCTACGTTAGATAAAACTGTATTTGCTCTAAATACTCCTGCAAAATGTCTTTTCCATACAGACTCAAACAAAGGTTCTGATGCATTCCATTGAAATTTCTGCACCATAGTCATATAATCTAAATCTGTTTCTGATAAGCCACCTTTATCAGCATCATCCGAAGCAATATCTCCAAAAATGAAATAGTTGTAGAATTGTGTTCCTTCAAACCTCCATTGCATTGGGTCGTACCCTGCAATTACCATTAATTCTAGATTCTCCGGGTCAGAAACAAATGTTTCTGTAGTTTCTCTTGCCAAAGGCTCACGGTCTAAGAAGTTAGAACAAGCTGAACCTGCCAACAACAGTGATGAAGAGATGACTATTTTATATATATTTTTCATATCAAATTCTTATTAGAAGCTAATGTTTACACCTGCAGTATATACTCTTGGTACCGGATAATTTCCTCTATCAATACTGAAATCAATGGCACTTTGTGCAGTAGATAAGTTCTGTCCAATTTCTGGATCAAATCCTGTGTACTTAGTAAGTGTCACTAAGTTTTGTCCTGCTACATAAACTCTAAACCTCTTCACTCCTATTTTATTCGTGATAGTACTAGGTATAGTATAACCTAACTGTAGGTTTCTTAATCTTAAGAAGTCTCCATCTTCTACATAATAATCAGAGTATAATTTATTATTTGCTGTACCTGTTACTCTTGGATGCTCATTAGTAGAACCTGGCTTTGTCCATCTGTTCTCCATAGTCAAAGACATATAGTTGGTATTTGGAGCATTTAAGTTGTACTTGATACCGTTGAAGATTTTATGACCTCCCATTCCTTGAAGGAAGATAATTAAATCAAATCCTTTGTAGCTAAGGTTAGTTGTTAAACCAAAAGTGTATACTGGGATAGTATTTCCTAAAACTTTTCTATCGTTTGGAGTGATCTTACCGTCTCCATCCAAATCTTTATATCTCAGGTCACCAGCAGATACAGAGCTGTTTAATACAGCATCATCAGCTGTTGGGTCCGATTGATAAACACCGTCAGTTTCATATCCGTAGATAGATCCAATTGATTCTCCTTCTTGAGTAATCAAGACGTCTTTACCGAAAAATGGAGCTGTATAGAATGGTGTTTTAGCACCTGTACTTAATACTTCATTTTTATTATATGAGAAGTTACCTGTGATACTGTAACCAAATCCACTTTTAGTTTCATCAGCCCATCCTAACACCAACTCAATACCTGAATTTTGAACTGAAGCACCATTTGACCAAGGGTTTTGAGTAAATCCAGAAGACCCTAAAATATCTGCTTGGAAAAGCATATCCAATGTCTTTTTCTGGTATAAATCAACTGAAGTAGATAATCTATTTCTTAGGAATGCAGCATCTAAACCTATATTTAGCTGTTCAGAAGTTTCCCAAACCAAATTTGTTGTAGGACCTGTTGTTAAAGACGCACCGTCCATAATTGCTCCTGTTCCTGAAGGGTATCTTAGTCCGTTGGTTACTGTAGAGATTGTAGGATAAAAACCAAGGTTGTTTGGCATTTTATCGTTAGCTACTTGTCCCCAACCACCTCTTAATTTTAGGTCCTTCACAAAATCAACTCCACTCATAAAACCTTCGTTTGAAATCTTCCAAGCCAGGGCAAATGAAGGGAATGTTCCCCAACGGTTTTTCTCTGCCAATCTTGATGTACCATCTCTACGGAAAGTGGCCGTAACCAAGTAACGGTCATCATAACTGTACATTGCTCTACCTAAGAACGACATAATTCCTGCGTCTTGAGCAAAGTTTCTTGGTGCTGTATCCGTTTCTTGATCGACACCAGCATCAAGGAATCTTAAGTACTCTTGATTAGACAAACCACCTTTACCACCATTGAAGAACTCATGATACTCGTTGTAAAGAGAGAAACCTCCTAGTACAGTCAAGTCATGTTTATTGTTCCAATTTCTTTTGAAAGTCACTGTATTGTCCCAAGTGTATGTAAAGTGTTTTTCTTGGCTAATAAATAAGTTACCCGAAGTTCTTGATAATTTTAAGTTGTTAGCATCATCGAACTTAGGATTGAAAACTTTTCTCTCTAAGTACACTCTATCAAAACCAAACATCGACTTAAATGTCAAACCTTTAATTGGCTCCAACTCTGCAAATACATTCGCCATGTATCTATCCACTCCAATATTATCGTTGTTCAGATCTAAACGTCCAACAGGGTTGGTAAATTGATCTGAAATCTGTGAAGCACCGTATACTTTTCCTTCGTCATTTTCTTGAGCATAAACGGGCGCCATAGGATCCATTGCCAACATGTGCATAATTGGATCTTCGTACTCATTATTTTGAGGGATAACTTCTTGGCTTGAATTCGTAATCACAATGTTTGATCCTAAAGCTAGGAAATCAGTTACTTGAGATTTTACATTTAATCTTCCAGAGATACGCTTATAACCTGATGGAGCAATAATACCTTTCTGATCGAAGTAGTTCAAACTCATTAGGTATTGAGATTTTGCATTACCACCGCTTGCAGTAAATTGATAATTCTGTACTGAAGCTTCAGATGGCTTACTAAATACCTCATCTTGCCAATTTGTTCCTGGAGATTTCTTTAACTCTTGTAATTCATCGAAAGAAAACTTTTCTGGAAGACCATCATTAATTCTAGCTTCATTAATTAAGAATGCCAGCTCATATTGATTTGTCAAAGGAATTTTATTCGCTACTTGCTGAACACCAGCATAAGCATCAAAAGAAACATTCATATGTCCTTCCTTACCTTTTTTGGTAGTAATAATAATTACCCCGTTGGCACCTCTAGAACCATAAATCGCTGTTGCAGATGCATCTTTTAATACATCCATTTTTTCAATATCATTCGGGTTCAGGAAAGAAATATTAGTCGTAAGAATTCCATCGACTACATACAAAGGAGACGCATCTCCAATAGTACCTTGACCACGAATAGTAATTGTTGAAGCAGAACCCGGAGAACCTGAACTTTGAGAAACAGTTACACCGGCAACTTTACCTTGCATAGCCATTTCCGCACTTGGTTCAACAGCAATAGCCAATGCCTCACTGTCAACTGATGCTACAGCACCTGTAACATCTTTTTTGTTTTGTGTACCGTAACCAATAACGACTACTTCTTCCATTTGTCTTACATCCTCTTGTAAAACAATATCTAAGCTAGTCTGATTAGTTACTTCAATAATTTGGTCTTTATAACCAACAAAAGAGAATACAAGTACATCTCCACTTTTGGCTGAGATTTTAAATTTTCCATCAAAATCTGTGACTGTACCAATTGTCGTACCTTGTATTTTAATGTTTGCACCTGGGATAGGATTAACATCATCACTGACTGATCCCTTAATTATTTGATCTTGACCAAAAGATTGAAGAGAAAATAAGCTAAAAAATATTCCTAGAAGGAATGACTTTGTTAGTAGCCTGAATGACGTACCTAGTTGGTATTTGTAATTCATAGTATCATCCATTTTTTTAAAATTAAATCTTATAATAGTTGAATAAGATTGAACGACCGATTCGAAAAGCCGCTAGACATTTTAGACAAGTTTATTTCATTTCGTTGTTACAATGTTGCTGTTTTTAGGGTGAAAACTCAAAAAAACCACTACTTCACAGCTACGTCATACACCACTCAACACTACATCAGGTGTATTTAAGACACTTTTTTAGTTGATTTCTATCAAATACGCTATTTCTAAGATGTTTTTTTGATTTTACAAGATTAGCTAAGTCACAATAGAAAAATTATAGCAATTATATAGCGTTCATAATCATTGACGTAACTGTTTCAAACTCTTGAGATAATAAAAAAGTGAAGAGCAAAATTTAATAATTCTACTCTTCACTGTTCATCATTACTTCTTTTTTTACAATTATGGCAACTGTGATTTAAGCATCAGCTCCTTCTACCTTTTCCAACATATCGACTATCTCTTTATAATCAAAAAAATCAAAGTAAGCAGGGTGTTTTCCTCCCGATAAATCTTGACAAGTCATTCCAATAAATGCTCCAGTAAATGCAGGTCGATATCTACCTGTACCATCATCTTGAATATAATCATCGGATAATATTGATCCATCTAAACTTGGACCTATATCTACAAACTCCTCGCCATCCAAAGAAAAGCTATATTGAATAGCTGCACGATCAAAAATGACTTTTAAATAGAGTTCTTGATCTTTATTAAACACAAATTCCTCTACTTTCACTTCTTCCACTTTAAATGTATCCGCAGAGATTAATTTCAAAGTTTTGGTCTTTCCTCCATCATCTGTCGTGAGATACAGGTAATGAAAGTGGGTAGTATTGTAATAACATACCAAACCCGACATTTGCTGAAAGTTTTCTGGTGAAAATAATACTTTAGTAACTACTTCAACATAGTGAGATTGTACCCTATGAGCCAACATACTTTGTTCATGGAATGATGACAGTGATGCTCTACCCAATAATTGAAGTTGTCCATTTTCAATATTCATCCATTGATCGCTAAATGGCTCTCTTAAGGAAGCAAAATGCGGAGAAAGAGCATTTGATGAAAAATCGAAATGAGAAGACACTTCTTCAAAAGGACAATGTAAACCAATTCCTTCTACTTCAGTTCTTGGAGCTTTATCCCCCGAATACGACCTCGGCCACTCTCCTTTTTTCCAAACTATTTTTTCTATTGATGTTTCTCTACCTAAAGTACATCTCCCTCTTTCGGTTAAAGGTCTGCCCGTTAAGAAAACAGCATACCAATCCCCTTCTTTTGTTTGTACAAAATCTCCATGCCCTGCCTTTTGTAAAGTATTTTTTCGAGAATCTTTACTTGTAAACACAGGATTATTTGGAGCGGTCTCATAAGGACCCAAAATATTTTTTGATCTTGCAATACTTACTGCGTGATTGTATTCAGTACCTCCTTCTGCCGTTATCAAATAGTAAAAGTCGTCTTTTTTAATAATATGAGGACCTTCGGTTAAACCAATATCAGATCCTGCATATATATCATACATTTCACCAATCAAACATTTTTTCTGATGATCGTATTCTTGCAAAACAATCCCACCAAATAGTTTTCCTCCTCTGTGATCAACACGTAAACTGACAAAATATTTTTTACCATCATCATCGTGATACAATGAACCATCAAAACCACAAGAAGATAAATAAGTAGGTTCAGACCATTCTCCAAAAATATCTTCAGTCGTGACTAAATAGTTGGGAGTATCTTTCCAAGGTCCATCAAAGTTTTTCACATTGGAATACACCAAATAAAATGTACCCTCATGGAAGGAAAGACAAGGAGCCCAAACTCCACAAGAATCGGGCACCCCTCTTAAATCTAATTGGGACAACCTTTTTAAAGGATGCCCAATTAATTTCCAATGTTTTAAATCTTTGGAGTGATGGATTTGCACTCCAGGATACCACTCAAAAGTAGAGGTGGCAATAAAATAATCATCACCCACCCTAACAATGGATGGGTCAGGATTAAACCCTTTTAAAATTGGGTTTTGAATTTTGTTTGTCATTGTAGTAGTACTAATGTGCCAATGGCGTTATTTCATCCGAAACATCTCTTGGGTCACTAATGGTCTGACCGATCAATTCCGTTTCAATTTCTTCTAAAGATTTCCCTTTTGTTTCTCTCACGATAAAAATGGAGAACAATAAACAAGCTAACATGCCAATACCGAAAATCATAAATGTATTGGCTGCACCTAGGTATTCTAATTCCATAGGAAATAAGGTTGCTACCGTAAAACTTGTCGCAGAGTTTACTCCACCAATTACAGAAATACCCAAGCCTCTCAAATGATTGGGTAGAATTTCGGGGAGCATTGCCCACATAACTGGGCCTAATGAAATTGAGAAACCAGCGATAAACCCTAGAATTCCCACCAACACCATCAAGGCATTAATATGAATACTTGTATTTAAAATTCTTGATTGATATTCTGATACGAATACTTTATTAATTGCTTTTTCAAAGGCTAATCGATAATCCACACCTTTTAAAAGATCATTTTTAGCTTCTAAAAAGAAAGGTGCTTTTGGTGAATTTGGAACCACCTCTGTAGAATTTGCTAAAAACTCTGTAAGCATTTTCTCTTTGATAGCATCAAAGAAATAGACCTCTGAGTTAAATTCTGTACTCTTTAATGAGAACAAGGCATAATCTAAAGTTTTGATTTGACTAAGTTTTCCTACCAATGCATCCACCCCTTCAGATAACCTCAAAACCTCAGATTCATTTTTATTCAATACTAAATCCCCATCTATAAATTGATAATGATCGAAATCTACTTTTGCTAGACCTTTCGTCTTTATAGTTTCAGAAATAATTTGATGTGCCATTCCTTCTGTGAGGGCTTTACTTTCACTTTGGCTGATACTAAAAGTAGCATCAGAGAAAAAGTAACAAGTGATAAATAAAGACATACTCATAATGGCTGATCCTGCAATAAGTAATGGTTTACGTCCCACTCTGTCAATCATGAACATAGAGATGACCGTCATAACTACAAATACCAACCCTATGATAATGGATTGCATAAATGCAGCATCTTGTCCTTCTCCAGTCATTTCAAAAATCATTGGAGCGTAATACAGAATCGCATTAATACCTGATACTTGTTGAAATACTGCTAAACCTAAACCAATAAATAAGACCAACTTCATCTTAGAAGAGAAGAGTTCTTTGCGTAAATTCTTTCCACTTTTATTGGGTGATTTTGTATTGATCGCTTTTGATATTTGAGCAAGTTCTTGTTGAGCATACTCATTACCTCCCACTTTTACTAGTACTTTTTCAGCTTCTTCCTTTTTGTCGTTTTGAATCAGCCATCTTGGGCTTTCTGGAATAATAATTAAAAGGAAGAGATATACTATTGCTGGAATTACTCCAACACCAAGCATCCATCGCCAATTAAGATTTGGATCTTCTACCATCTGAAGGATGTAGTAGTTAGAAAAATAAGCAATTGATAACCCTAGTACGATATTTAATTGATTAAAAGTGACCAACCACCCTCTGTGTTTTGGAGGTGCTATCTCTGATATATACATAGGAGCTACTAGAATTGCTATACCTACTCCTAGTCCTGCAATGAACTTACAGAAAATGAAGAAATAGATACTTGTAGCCAAAGCAGTACCTAAGGCTCCAACACAAAATAATAGAGACGTCAACAACAAGCTTTTCTTACGACCGTATTTATCGCTAATAAATCCCGCCATAAGGTTTCCTAAGAATCCTCCTAGAATAATCATACTTGTAGAAATACCGATAAGCAATGGCTGTTCTACAATATCAAATGTGTGCTTGTAAAAAGGTATGGCACCTGAATTTACTACTCCATCAAAACCAAGTAGAAAACCTCCGATCGCCACAATGGACGATACCATTATAGGATAGAGAATATTTTTATTTTTCATATCATTTATACTTTAATAACTGTAGTCTTCGCTCACCGAAGTGAGTAACAGAACTAAAAAAATACTATTACCAATAGTTCATATTCGATAATACATCATTCTATCCTACGAATGTGTTATAAATGATAGAGAAGTATAGCAATTTTGAAGCTGACGTAGTTTTGAAGTACCGTTTTAAAGCTCTGACGTAAACAATTTTCAATATTTTTAATGATATTGTAGAACTACTTTTTTTCTTAATTCAACACTAACTCTTGTATTGTTCACAGCTAGAACAAATAAAAAATCGCGTTTATGAAATGGAATTTATTACTACTCTTAATCATCACGACACTTACAAGTCAACTTTCATTTTCAACCAGCAAACAGTTAGGTATTCCTATCGTTAATCAGTTTTCTGCAACTGTTTATGGGGCTGGTTCGCAAAATTGGAGTATTACTCAGAATGAAGATGGGTTTATTTATATAGCCAACAACTTTGGGTTATTGGAATTTAATGGAGTGGATTGGAAGGTTCACACCATGAACAAAGGCAACAATAATTTACTTTCTGTTTTGGCTATAGGTGAAAAAATATTTGTAGGTGGGCAGCATGAGTTTGGATACTTTCAGCGTAATGAAAAGCATGAATTGAAGTACCACTCTTTACTACAATTTATTGATCAAGGAGATACTTTTGATGAAATATGGGACCTTTACAAAGGTAAAAACGACAAAGAAATTGTCTTCTGCTCCCATCGAAAGATATATAAATATGATGGTCAGAAAGTACAAAGCATTACTCCTCCAGAGAACATACATTATAGTTTTTATATCAATGACGACTTCCTATCAAGTAGTCCTTCTTTAGGTCTTTTAAGTTGGAACAACAAGAGAATTCTTCCACAGTATAAAGGAATCGACCTTCTCAAAGGGCACATGGTCAGATCGATCGTTAACTTCCCTAATGGACAACTAATAGCATTCAGTCATGATGGTGTTTTGCTCATCAATAAAGGAAAAGGTTTTGAGCCTTGGGCCACTTCCACTTGGAAAACTTTTGAAAGAGATAAGATCAACGATGCCGTGCTATTAAAAGACAATACGATTGCTGTAGGCACGCAAAACAATGGGGTATATATATTAGATGAAAACGGAGAGGTGAAGCTTCATATCAACAAAAAAAGCGGCTTATCTGATATGACGATCTATAATATCTTCCAAGATCATTCGGAAAACTTATGGATTGCTCATAGAAATGGCCTGTCCTATATCGAATTACATTCTCCATTCTCTCTGATCAATGAAAAGGTGGGCATCGAAGGAGGAGGCTATTCAGCTACCTATTTTAATAATTTACTTTATTTAGGGACATCAAATGGTGTATTCCAATACGATCCAAAAGGAAAGTTTAAAGAGCCTTTTTATCAACAGATAAATATAGGACACACCTATAATCTTACGGTATTAAATAATCAGCTTTTTCAAGGACAGCATGAAGGGTTTTATGCATTAAAAGGAAATCATAATCAACTGATTTCTTCTCATAAAGGAGCTTGGAATGTGGTTTATATCCCTACTGAGGATGCTTATATTCAAGGGTCTTATGATGGCGTTTATATTCATCGATTACACAATAATCAATGGGCTTCTCAAAAGCTAGAAGGATTTGATGAATCATCACGATTGATTCAATTGGATGATGAAAATAACATTTGGATGAGTCATGGCTTTAAAGGGGTCTATAAATTAAAAGTGGATTTTGACCGTAATGAAATATCTAAGGTTGATTTCTATGGAAAGGAAAAAGGCTTTTACACCAATGTGTTGATCAATTTATTTAAAGTAAACGATGAGTTGGTTTTCTGTGGAGAGAACGGGGTATTTATATACAATGCAGAGAAAGATGTATTTGAACCTCATTCGCTGTACAATAAACTTTTAGGGAAAGAAAGGATCTCAAGTTTAGTAAACGATCAAGAAGGAAATGTTTATTTTATACAAAAGAACAAGGTAGGATTATTACATGATCCTAAATCGAAGAATCCTTATGTTGAAAGGCAGCTTTTTGAACGAATCAACAAGTATATATCAGATGATTTGGAAAGTATAATCGTTATTGATCATTCGAATGTATTAATTACTGCCAAGGAAGGATTTATACGATTTAACCCGCGTTTCAAGCAAGTGGTACATAATCAAATACCGTTAAGTGTGACTAGTTTCTCTAGTAGTAATGGTATAGATTTAATCAATGAGTCTTCTCTTTCTGATATGAAACATCAGATTGCTTACAACTTTAATGATGTCAGCTTCTCCTATGCTTGTCCGTTCTTTGATGGTCTTGAATACAATACTTATCAGACATTTTTAGATGGTTTCGATAAACTACCAAAGGATTGGTCTACTACTTCTACTATCACTTATACCAACTTAAAAGAAGGTGATTATACCTTTAAGGTGATGGCCAAAAATATCTATGGAGAAATAAGTACTGTTCAGGAAGTTCATTTTAGTATTCTGCCTCCATGGTATCGATCTACTCTCGCTTATTTTATTTATCTGCTATCGTCTTGTTTAATTATTTATTTGGTGACAAGAATTTCGAAAATTAGATATAGTAAAAAATGGTTAAGTATCGTTGGTCAAAAAGAACAGCAAATTGTAGATCAGGACGGCACAATTAAGCAATTGATACACGAGAAACATCATCAAGAGATTGATTTTAAGAATAAGGAATTGGCCTTGTCTGCTTTTCACTTATCACAAAGAAATGCTTTACTGACGTCTATCAAAGCGGATCTTATCAAGGTATCTACTGCGACTAATGATGTAAAAACCTCTAAAGAAATTCATCAATTAGCTACAAGAATCAACAAAGAAATTGATGATGAAAAAGATTGGGCTAGATTTAAAGATCACTTCAACTTAATTCATTCTGACTTCTTCGAATATTTTAAAGAGCATTATCCGGAGTTAACGACTCAGGAATTAAAGATCTGTGCTTATATCAAGATGAATATGTCGACAAAAGATATTGCCAATGCTTTAAACTTGTCAGTTAGAGGAATTGAGACTTCTAGATATCGATTAAGAAAGAAGTTGAATCTGGAAAAGGGAGAAAACTTACTGGATTTTATTGCTCAAGTAGAGACTAGTTTAGAAAGCACTAATTAGAAAATAATTTAGTGATAAAGAAAAAGGTCACTTTCCTTGCGGAGAGTGACCTTTCTGTTAGTTCCGAGACTCTTATTAAAATAGGTGAAAATGAGTCTACTCTTTTATTATTACGCTTATGCAATTAAGCATTAGCGATTTCTTCTTTCAATTTACCCAATGAAGCTTTCGCATCACCGAATAACATTTTTGTTCTATCGCCGAAGAACAATGGGTTTTGAACACCCGCATAACCTGTACTCATACCACGTTTGAATACTACTACGTTTTTAGCAGTTTCAACGTCTAAGATAGGCATACCGTAGATTGGCGATGAGCTATCATCTTTAGCAGATGGGTTCACTACGTCGTTTGCACCAATTACAAGTACAACGTCTGTAGAAGGGAAGCTATCGTTTGCTGGCTCAAGTTCTAACAATTTCTCGTAAGATACATCTGATTCAGCCAATAGTACGTTCATGTGACCTGGCATACGACCCGCTACTGGGTGGATAGCATATTTCACTTCAACGCCCTCTGCTTCTAAAACAGTTTCGATTTCGTGGCAAATATGTTGTGCTTGAGCTACTGCAAGACCATAACCTGGTACGATACAAACTCTGTCAGCATACTTTAATTGGATAGCCAAATCAGAAACGTTTACTTCTTTCACGATTTCTTCACGACCAGATCCAGATCCTCCACCTGAAGCACCTAAGTTACCTACTAGTACATTTACTAGAGAACGGTTCATTGCTTCACACATCATTACTGTTAAGATAATACCAGAAGCACCTACAAGGATACCACCGATAATCATAATGTTGTTAGAGTAGATAAGACCAGCACCTGTTGCACCGATACCTGTTACTGAGTTTAGTAATGAAATTACTACTGGCATATCACCACCACCGATAGGTGTTACGAAAGCGATACCGTAGAATAACGAAAGACCCAATAAAGCATATACTAAAGGCATGTTTAATTCAGGTTGAGTCATGATCAATCCTGAAAGAACGATAATACCTAATAATGAAGCAAGGTTGATAATTTGTGGAGCTGGTAAAGAGAAGTTGTCTCTTAATGAACCATTCAATTTACCGTAAGCTACTAAAGAACCTGTTAATGAAACAGCTCCAACGAACATCGCGAAGATGTTTGTGAATACTGCACCGCTCATCATTTCCGTTCCTGCAGGAAGGTTATTGAATTCTGCGATACCAATTAACATGGCACAAGCACCACCTAAACCGTTGAATAAAGATACCATCTCTGGCATTTTAGTCATCGCTACTTTCTTTGCAGATACTAAACCAATAGAACCACCTACTAGCATACCACCAAGAATCCAGATGTAGTTATTATCACCTGCTTTTTGTGGTGCTACCAAAGAAATTACGATAGCCATACCCATACCTAAAGCCGCTACTAAGTTACCTCTACGTGCTGACTCAGGATGAGATAGTCCTTTAAGACCTATAATAAATACGACAATACTTACTAAGTAGAAAAAGTCGACAATATTTGTATAATCCATTGTTGTAAAATTTCAGATTTATAGAGTTTAACTTAAGCTTTACGTTCTTTCTTTTTGAACATATCCAACATTCTGTTGGTTACCGCAAAACCACCTACTACGTTGATCATTGCAAGTGCGATACCGATAAAACCTAACGATAATGTTAAGTAGTCATCTGCATTAGCCTTACGAATAAGGATAATTGCACCAATTACAACGACACCTGAAATTGCGTTTGCACCAGACATTAAAGGCGTGTGCAAAACTGTTGGTACTTTACCAATAATCTCCATTCCTAAGAACGAAGCCAATACTAACAACGATAGCATAGCTAACGTGTTATCATCAAGAAATTGTATGATTTGTTCCATTGTTGTCTTCTAATTTGTTTGTTCAGTAGAAATTAAGCTTCTGCTTGTTCAGCAGCTTCTTCAACTTGTGGAGCTGGTACTAAAGCTTTTTGCTTTTCTTCGTTACCATAAACCACTTCGCCATTGTAAACGATACAGCTTTGAAGGATAATTTCATCAGAGAAATCAAAGTTTAATCCTTCAGCAGTCAACATCAACTTCAAGTAGTTTTGGATGTTTTTGCTGTAAAGTACTGAAGCTTGTTCGCTAATATCAGCAGCTAAGTTAGAGTTACCAATAATAGTTACTCCATGCTTTTTCACTACTTTCTCATCTTCTGTCAATGCACAGTTACCACCAGTTGATGATGCCAAATCGACAATAACAGAACCCGGCTTCATTGTTTTCACTGCTTCCTCAGTTACTAGTGTAGGAGCAGGACGACCTCTTAATTGTGCAGTTGTAATTACAACATCTGCTTTCTCAATTTTTTGAGCGATCAATTCAGCCTGACGTTTTTTGTATTCTTCTGTTTGCTCTACTGCGTAACCACCAGCGTTAGTATCGTCAGTAGCACCTTCAACTTCTACGAATTTAGCACCTAATGATTGTACCTCCTCTTTAGCAGCTGCTCTTGTATCGAATGCTTCTACTTGAGCACCCAATCTTTTTGCAGTTGCAATTGCTTGAAGACCTGCTACACCAGCACCCATGATCAATACTTTTGATGGAGGTACAGTACCTGCAGCTGTAGAAAGCATAGGCATGTAACGTGGAAGGTAATCCGTTGCTTTTAATACCGCTTTATAACCAGAAATTGAAGCCATCGATGACAAGATATCCATCGACTGAGCAATAGTTGTTCTAGGAATCATATCAAAACTAAATGCTGAGATACCTTTTTTGGCATATCTCTCACAAATAGAAGCATCCTGGAATGGTTGGTAAGAAGAGAACAAGAATGTTCCTTCTTGAAGAAGATCTACATCTCCTTCTTCTAGAGGTGAAATTGTAATCAAAACATTAGCTGATTTCAAAATCTCTTCTCTAGATTTTTCTTCAGCACCGATAGAAGTATATACACTATCATCAAAGTAGGCACTTTCTCCGGCACCCTTTTCAAAACACACTTTATGACCTTCAGATATGAACTTATTCGCTAAATCTGGCGTAATCGCAACACGAAGATCATTTTCTCTTAAAATTCCAAATAGCATACCAATGCGATTTTAAATAGTATTATTCTAATAGAGCAGGGCACCCTACCCTACTAATAAATTGTTAGTTTGTCTGAGTGTGAATTCAAATAACGGTTGTTGTAGAATTCATTAGTTTAGCAAATATACAATAAAATAATGTGTTTTTTAAAACTATTTAAATTTAATAGCATGATTATTATAAAAGTTTCAAAATTACACTTATTCTTGATACAATTTTCCAACCTTTGAAAATACAACTTTAACACATATAACAATTCGTTATAAATAACACAAGTGGTGTTTATGTAGTTTGATATTTCACTCAATAAAAGTTAAGTGATTGATAAAAAAGGGAATGTAGTTTATTATTGTAATTCATTAACAAAATATCAACTATCAATGATTTACCAATAAAATCTTAGAATAATACAATTTAATTGATATTAACTAGTATATTCATAAGAAAAATTAGTTGAAAAATATTTTTTAGATTTTGATTTAAATAATTGATTCTCTTGTATTCAGCACCAATTTATTACTTGTTCTTTGCGGTTTTGAATGAATATGTGACATCATCAAATATTAGCATAAAAAAAGAGTGATGTTTATATTTTACAAATTTCTATAAACACCACCCTATTTGTACTTTTTAGGCTTAATTCACTGATGATCAATCAATCATCAATTTCAATTTTTCATTTCCTGTAGCATCTATAATAAAATAGATACCTTCTTTTAGGGAAATATCAAATGAATTTTCTCCTTCTTCCCATTGCAAAGTCCCTACAATTTGTCCGTTGATATTCACAATTTGTCCACTCCCCGAGTAAGGTGATACCAAAACAAACGATCCTTGATTGGGATTAGGATAAATTTTTAACACTTTCATCTCAGAAAAACTTAAATTTGCTCTATTCGAACTAGATCCCAAATCTATAGACACGGTTTCTACCCAAACAGATCCTCCTGTAGCATTCAGTGCTTTTATTCTAAATGTATATTGTTTTCCTGCTTCAAGATTAGATAACACAAAGCTCGTTTGATTGGCAGGAACATCTGGAATCCCTCCACCGCGGTAACTGTCGCCTGATAATTGTGATTGGATATCAAAACGGTCTTCGTTATCTGAATTATCGCTCCAATGAATTTGAACAGAAGTAGACGATAATTTCTCGACCCAAACTTCACAAGGAGGGTGAGGTTTACCTCCAGAACTTTGAAGACTACAATCTCCTGTTTTTACCACTTCTTGATTATCTGTATTGTTATCATTACCGCCATTATTAGAATTATTACCATTTAAATCAAAAGGATTAGTCGTCACCCACACTGATCCTCCATTTCCATTGACTGCTTTTATTCTAAAACTATATGTGGCTCCATCTTCTAATCCATCAATAATTACTTCTGTCGCATTTCGATCACCATCCGGCATTCCTGAAGCTCTAAAGCTATCTCCCTCTAATTGTTTTTGGATATCAAAATAATCTTCATTACTAGAATTATCATTCCACAAAAGTTTAACGCTACTAGAAGATAATTTTTCAATACGAACATTACATGGAGGATTAGGTTTTCCTGCTGGGCTGACCGCATCGCAACTTCCTACTCCATCGTTATCTGTTGGAGGTGGATTACTTGGCGGTTGTTGTCCATTAATCACTTTAGCGGTTAAACCACCACCAGAAGTTGCCATATAAAATCGAGTAACTCCCTGATCGTCTGTAAAAACTCTTGTTCGTTGAGCTACTGTGTATTCTACTTCATGAGAAGAATTATCAGCACCAAAATTTACTAGGTTAGTAATAGAACCATCGGCATTAATTGTTCCTTGGATCACTCCAAAACCTTTTCTGGTCAACTGCCAAACGTGGTAAGGAATATATATTTTATTGCCATGTACAGAGAAATCGCCGATCATAAAATCATGTTGCTCAGGAATAAACCAATCGGGTTCTCCTAAAACTGCAAAAGCATCTCTCCAGTACAACGCTTGTCGGTAAGTTTTGTCTCCATTGAGAGCAAAATAAATATCATGACGTCTTAGGTTATTACCCAATTCCGGATTATTTCTAGTCGTTAATGTAATCACATTACCACCAACCACTGTAACCTCTACTCCTCCTTCGGTATTCCCTTGAGCATTGAAATAGTTTGATTTTCCATTGACATCTACACCCAACTCATTACTAAAACTACCATCTGCATTTCTTGTCAGTTTTAGATTTCCTAACTGACATTTTACATAAAGCACATTTGAATTATTCGGATCAAAACTGATATCATTTACTGGCAAACTTTGATTCGGTATCCCACTCAGACTTCCCCAAGCTTCATAAAACAATTTATCGTTACTATTGTCTTCATCGATTAACGTTCTGATATCATCTGTTACAAAAACTCCCTTTTGAGTACCACAATAGACTCTATACGGTTGATTTGGATCTGATTTAATGATCCATGATCTCACTGCAGGCAAACCTTTTCTTGGCACTTCATCCTGTTTACCAGAGATAAACACTTTCCAATCATCTGCTTGATTTTGAGTTGTAGTTAATTGCTTGAATGCCATTTCTGCATTACCACCTGGATTACCTCCACCCCAACCATAAGCAATCGAAGCCAATATTAAAGGGTTTTGACCTTCATCGATCACTAAAAAACTATGTGCATCTTGTTGAGAAGGTGTATTTAATTGTGTCCAAGAATAACCATAATCGTAACTCTCTAACATTCCATTATCAGCTTGTCCCATCACTGCATAATTGTCATGAATTGCTACATCATAAGTAAATGTAGATTGAGTGCCATTGGTATGATAAGTGGTCGCTCCATTACCCAAAGTAGAAATCGCTGAACAGCTTTGAATATCCCAAGAATCTTGATTGGCTGCATCTCCAACAAAAAAACTTTGTTGCGACATGGTCAATACCCCACGTTGATACGTTACATTTCCAAAATCTCTAGAATTCCATGTACCCGACCATTTTGCAGGCCAATAGTTTTTATTTCTTGATTGATTTACCACGTACTGATTCCATCCTGCATCTGTGGTAATCCCTCTCCCGAACTTATTAAAATTAAAGATGGATTTAATTTCTCCTGAAACAGTTGAGCCGTTCACGGTAAATTCCCCTTCATACAATCCGTCATTTCGTCCTTGCGTAAACTGACTCACCAAAACATGATGCTTTCCATTCGGTTCATTTCTCTGCCAAACTTTTGGCTGCCAATAAATAATCTTATCGTCAACACCTGCCAAGCCTAAATCTTGCCAAGCACCGTTTGGATAAGACTTTACAAACAGATGGCTCGCTCTTAATTGTTGATTAGAACCTCTAGAACTTCCTCTTTTATTATAAATAGCATATAACCATTTTCCGTCTTTGGTAAGATCTGCCCCCATACATTCGCCTATGGTTTCATTTACTCCATCAGTTCCTGTCGGACCTTGTATTTTTGTCCAGTTTCCTCCCTTATTAATTGATGAATACAGTCCTGTTCCCGCAGCCACTAAAATATGACTGTTATTTGTTGGATTGATGGTAATACTATTGACTCTTCTGTAGCCTGTCCCTTGTGCATAGGCTACTTGATTCCAGGTCGTACCTCTATCATCTGTCACATAGATCACCTGACTACCGTCTTCTATTACTTCTAGTTTTCTAGTAAACTGAATCAACCACTGATTACCCGCATAGATTCTTTTTTCATCTTTACTATCGACTGTAATCACCCCAATAGGTTCATCATCAATTACTCCCTTGTTTTCGGTCCAAGTAACTCCATCATCATCAGAGTAGGCTATTCCTTCAAAAGAGCCATAAAAAATACGGTTTCCAGATTGTTGTGCTAAAATAGCTAAGCTTGTAGGTACATTTTGGCCCCTGTAGATCCAGTTTTCACCGTAATCGTTCGTTAAATAGAAGCCTTCCATATCACTACAAACAAACATCCTTCCCGGCTGGTTTTCATAACAAGAAAGACCTTGAACCCTTCCGCCGTGTCCGGGGTTCATATTTATCCATTGCGCATAAAGTGTCGTAGCAGACGTCCAAATAAACATTTGGGTCAGCAAAAGTGTAAGTGAAAATTTCATAATCATTCATTTTATGAGTCATTCATTCTTAAAATGAATCACTCCATTTCTACTTTCATACTGACTTAAGCTATTATACAATCAAAATTGGACGTTTTTAAATTATAATTTTCCCCAATTTCAAATGTATAACAGCTTATCAATATCATTCTTTTGATGATTGATAAAAGTGTAGCGCTACGAGTCAGTTCGATTAATGCAGGCAAATTCGCATAACTTAACTCATCTATTTGTTTGAATTAAAAAAACGAAAGAAAATTAATTGATGTGGTCAGAGAATTTTGAGCATGAAAAAAGCCCCTCACCTTTCGATGAGGGGCTTTTAAAACCGCTTGCAAATATTATAAACCAGAGTGGCTTATAGTGTGTCTTTCTCTAGAGTCGATCAATGCTTCGTACTCTTCTTTAGAGCCTACACGGATCGCATCATAGTCGCGAAGACCTGTACCTGCAGGAATCAAGTGACCTACAATTACGTTTTCTTTCAAACCAACTAGTTCGTCACGCTTACCTCTAATAGAAGCTTCACTTAACACTTTAGTTGTCTCTTGGAAAGAGGCTGCTGAAATAAACGACTTCGTATCCAATGATGCCTGAGTAATACCTTGAAGAGTAGGTCTTGAAATAGCTGGCTGTGCGTCACGCACTTTCATCTCTTTCATGTCTCTACGTTTCAAGCTAGAGTTTTCGTCTCTCATTTCACGGAATGAGATTAGAGCACCCGCTTTGTAATTTGCTGAGTCACCCGCATCAGTAACGATCTTCATGGCTAACACCTTATCGTTTTCTTCACGGAAAGTAAATTTCTCTACTACTTGACCTGGCAAGAATGTAGTATCACCGTTATCTTCGATTACTACTTTTTGCATCATTTGGCGTACGATCACCTCGATATGCTTATCGTTGATCTTCACACCTTGTAAACGGTATACATCTTGAATTTCGTTCACTAGGTACTCCTGAACTGCAGTAGGACCTGAGATTTTCAAGATGTCTGCAGGAGTAATTGCACCGTCTGAAAGTGGCATACCCGCTCTCACATAGTCATTTTCCTGCACCAAAATGTGTTTCGACAAGTTCACCATGTAACGACGTTTCACACCGTCACGTGATTCTACGAATAACTCACGGTTTGCACGTTTTACCGCACCATAAGTTACAATACCGTCAATTTCAGAAACTACAGCTGGCGACGATGGGTTACGTGCTTCGAATAATTCGGTTACACGTGGAAGACCACCGGTAATGTCTCGTGATTTACCTGCAGAACGAGGAATCTTCACAAGGATATCACCTGCTTTTACTTTCTGACCATCCTCAACGATCAAACGAGCGTCTGTTGGAAGGTTGGACGCTACTGTTTCCCCTTTGTCACCAGCGATGTGGATAATTGGGTTTTTCGTCTTGTCCTTAGTATCAATAATTACTTTCTCCTCATAGCCAGTCATTTCGTCTGTTTCTACTCGGTAAGTAATATCTTTTTCAATTGATTCGAATTCAGTAACACCATTGTACTGTGCTAAGATTACGGCGTTAAATGGATCCCAGTTACAGATCACATCTCCTTCCTCAATCATATCACCTTCCTTCACGTGAAGGTAAGAACCGTATTGAACGTGAGCGTTGAAAGCAACTTTTCCTTCTTCGTCAAGAACGTTCAATTCAGCAGTACGTGCCATTACTACATCCTTCTCATCTCCATTTGCATCTTTCGACTTCACTGAACGCATTTCTTCGAAAGTAACTTTACCGCCTTTCTTTGCTTTCAATGACGCGTCAATCGCAATGTTGGATGCTACACCACCGACGTGGAATGTACGTAGTGTCAGCTGAGTACCTGGCTCACCAATTGATTGTGCTGCGATTACACCTACAGATTCACCTTTACCAGCTACACCGCCAGTTGCAAGGTTTTTACCGTAACATTTCTCACAAACACCTTTACGAGTCTCACAAGTAAGTACTGAACGTACTTCTACTTCTTCGATACCCACTTCTTCAATTTCTTGAGCTACTTCTGGAGTAATTAGACCAGTTGCACCAACAATGATCTCTCCAGTTTCAGGATGCTCAACATCATTAAGAGAAGTACGACCTTCGATTCTGTCGCTCAATGGCTCCTTAATCTCATCGTTTTCTTTTAATGCAGTTACCGTTAAACCTCTTAAAGTACCACAATCAACTTCTGTTACAACTACATCTTGAGCAACGTCTACCAAACGACGAGTTAGGTAACCCGCATCGGCTGTTTTCAAGGCTGTATCTGCAAGACCTTTACGCGCACCGTGAGTTGAAATAAAGTACTCCAATACGTCTAGACCTTCTTTAAAGTTCGAAAGGATAGGGTTTTCGATAATGTTTGCTCCAGAAGCACCACCTAAGTTTTTCTGAGGTTTCGCCATTAGACCCCTCATACCACCTAACTGACGAATTTGCTCTCTTGAACCACGGGCTCCTGAGTGCATCATCATATAGATTGAGTTGAATCCTTGGTTATCCTCTTCCATTTGAGTCATTACTGTAGACGTTAACGTGTTGTTTGTTTTCGTCCAAACGTCAATTACTTGGTTGTAACGTTCGTTATCAGTGATAAGACCCATCATGAAGTTGTTACGAATAACGTCTACTTCACCTTTCGCTGATTCAATTAAATCAACTTTTTCCTTAGGGATAATGATTTCATCAAGACCGAATGACAAACCACCTTTGTAGGCCATTTGGAAACCTTCGTGCTTGATATCATCAAGGAACTGAGCAGCACGTGCCATACCTACGATATCTACCACTTTCGCGATAATTACCTGTAGAGCTTTCTTAGAAAGTAGTTCGTTTACGAAACCTACTTCTTCAGGTACGTGTTGATTGAATAATACTCGACCAGCAACAGTTTCGATGAATTTCTCCTCTAACTCGCCAGTTTCCTCATTCAATACTTTTGTTTTAACAAAGATCCAAGAGTGACGTGAGATAGCCCCTTCGTTCAAGGCGATGATCACTTCCTCTGAGTTGTAGAACCTCTTACCTTCACCTTTTACGATTTCAGTATCAGTTGTACGACGACCTTTTGTCATATAATAAAGACCTAATACCATATCCTGAGAAGGTACGGCGATAGGTTTACCATTTGCAGGGTTAAGGATGTTATGCGATGCTAACATCAATAGAGATGCCTCTAATACAGCTTCGTGTCCTAGTGGTACGTGAACGGCCATCTGGTCACCATCGAAATCGGCGTTGAAGGCTGTTGTTACCAATGGGTGTAATTGGATTGCTTTACCCTCGATTAATTTCGGTTGGAAAGCTTGGATACCCAATCTGTGAAGAGTAGGGGCACGGTTTAGTAGTACTGGATGACCTTTCAATACGTTTTCAAGGATATCCCAAACTACTGGATCTTTACGGTCAACGATTTTCTTCGCTGATTTTACCGTTTTTACGATACCACGCTCGATCAACTTACGAATAATGAACGGCTTGAATAATTCAGCTGCCATATTCTTAGGAAGACCACACTCGTGTAATTTAAGCTCTGGACCTACTACAATTACAGAACGACCTGAGTAGTCCACACGCTTACCTAATAGGTTTTGACGGAAACGACCTTGCTTACCTTTCAACATATCTGAAAGTGATTTCAATGGACGGTTACCATCAGAACGTACCGCGTTCACTTTACGAGAGTTGTCGAATAATGAGTCAACAGCCTCTTGAAGCATACGCTTCTCGTTACGTAAAATTACTTCTGGTGCTTTGATATCGATCAGACGCTTCAGACGGTTGTTACGGATGATTACTCTTCTGTACAAGTCGTTCAAGTCTGATGTTGCGAAACGACCACCATCTAGTGGAACTAATGGACGTAATTCTGGTGGAATTACAGGAACCATACGGATCACCATCCACTCAGGACGGTTCTCAATTCTCGTTCTCGCATCTCTGAATGCCTCAACAACACGAAGACGCTTCAATGCTTCTGCCTTACGTTGTTGTGAAGTATCGTTATTTGCCTGGTCACGCAATGCAGCGGCCATGTCATCCAAATTAGTACGAGACAATAACATTTCTAATGCCTCAGCACCCATCTTAGCGATGAATTTGTCTGGATGATCGTCTTCTAATTGTCTGTTTTCGCTAGGAAGTTTATCCATGATATCTAGGTACTCATCCTCAGTAAGGAAGTCCATTTTAGCGATACCATCTGCAGCTTTTACACCTTCTTGGATAACTACATAGCGCTCGTAGTAAATGATTTGATCAAGTTTCTTCGTTGGTAAACCTAATAGGTAACCAATTTTGTTCGGTAAAGAACGGAAGTACCAAATGTGTGCTACTGGCACAACTAGTTGGATGTGACCCATTCTTTCACGACGAACCTTTTTCTCTGTTACTTCTACACCACAGCGGTCACAAATAATACCCTTATAACGGATACGCTTGTATTTACCACAGTGACATTCCCAGTCTTTTACAGGACCGAAAATTCTTTCACAGAATAAACCACCCATCTCCGGCTTGTACGTACGGTAGTTGATGGTTTCTGGTTGAGTTACTTCGCCATGTGAGCTCTCCAAGATTGATTCTGGAGAAGCCAAACTCACGGTTACCGAAGTAAAATCGTTGTTGATCTTTTTGTTTTTTCTGAACGCCATTTGCAATTTGCGGTTTTCTTGAATCTGCAAATATAGGAAGTATTAATCAAATTTTCTATTCAACGCAATGAAAAATCACTTATATTTTTACTTTTCGGAACTTTTATCTGTAAGTGATTGATTTACAGTAAATTTTAATCATGCCAATTTTTCTAAAAGTTACTTAACAGCATGAAATAGTACTATTTTTTTTAATCAAGTGAGGATTATCATCAAATAATTTGTCGAAGTCTACATCTCAATTTTCTATAAGTTGAAAGTGATACTTACCTCATCTGCACTATATTATTGTAAAGATTAGATCAATATCACATCAGGTGTCAAATCAACTAACGCTATTCAATAGAATACAAACCGAGTATTTGATGTTTATCCGAGATTATTTTTTTAAAACTCAATCTTCATCAAAAACAGTTCATTAAGAAAGTAGTACAAAAAACATCTCTCATAAATTCATTTTTCTCTTATATTTGAATAGCATTTGGTACCATATCAATTAATTTGGGTACATAAACAGAATCACAACATGAAAAAGCTTAGTCTAGCCATCCTTTTATCCTTCATATCCATTTCACTTTTTGCTCAGAATCCATTAAAGAAAATTCCTGGTAACTTTTACCTTGATTTAGGATTGACCAATTGGGCAGACGATAGTGGATTACCGTTAGAAACACAATCTAGATCTGTATCTATCTCTTATATGTATGAATTTACTTTATCGAGTAGTGGTAAATTCACTTTTAACCCAGGTATTGGTTATTCTGCAGATAACTTCTTCTTTAAAAATGGTCAGACTTTAGGAAAAAATGGAGATCAAACACAAATTGTAGATACCAACCTTTTGTTCGATAACACGAAGAAATCGAAAATGGTAGCTAACTATGTAGAGATTCCATTGGAGTTCAGATTTAGAACTCACCCAGGAAAGGATGCTTTCCGTCTAGCTGTTGGTGCTAAGTTTGGTTACATGTTCGCAAGTCATACTAAAGTAAAACACGAAACAAATGGCGATACCAGAATCGCAAAAGATAAAGGAAACTTAAATTTAAATGATTTCAGAGGTCAGTTTATCGGAAGAATTGGTTACAAATGGATCAACTTCTTCTGTGCTTACGGATTTACCGAAACGTTTAAAGACAATGCCGTTGCTATTCCAAATGGAACAACTTTAGACAGTACTCCTTATACTATAGGTATTACTTTCTCAAGTTTCTAATCCATCAAAAAATTAAATCAAAAGCCTTCATTTCTTTAAGAATTGAAGGCTTTTTTGATAGATGAAGGTCGTAAAACTCAATATTTTATCTAAGGATGATCTATCAAACAAAATTTTTAAGTAAATTCATCACCCGAATAAAGCAATTAATGAAAGTAATCGATTTAATATTTTAAGTATCCCCACTTCACAAAGTGATACATCACTATTACAACTAGATATTTGATATCCCCAAAAGTGAAAATGAATATTAAATAAGCCGTAATCATTACTCTTGATCAATGGAATAATTTATCTTTGACGCTTATGGAAACGAAAGAGTTAAAAATTACCACAAACTCCATCGATGATTTGAATAATGCTGCAAAACAAATTCTTGAGTTTGCACAGGATTCATCGAAGGTTTGGTTATTTCATGGAGAGATGGGAGCGGGAAAAACCACTTTCATAAAAGCAATTTGCGAAGTGTTGGGAGTGATGGATCACGTCAATAGTCCAACATTTGCTTTGGTAAACGAGTACATGACCGATCAGGCAGATACCGTTTATCATTTTGACATGTACAGAATTAAAGATCCTTCAGAAGCATTTGATATCGGATTTGAGGAGTACATCTACAGCGACAATCTTTGTCTGATAGAGTGGCCTTCAAAAGTTGAAAGATTATTACCTGAAGACTGTACAGAAGTAACTATCGTTCCCATTGATGAAACAACAAGGGAAATAAGTATTCGTATCGTTTAATTTTTTAAGACGGAGAAACATGGGCAAGCAACGTGAAGGTTTTGATAAAGCCACAGAAAGTTATTTTCAGTATCATCCACAAGAGGTGATGGAAGGGCCACTTCATAAAAAAGGAAATCCTTTAAAGATAGGCGTTCCAAAGGAGTTAAATCCCGATGAAAAACGTTGTGCATTACGCCCCGGTGCTGTTTCCCTTTTAGTCAACAATGGATGCGAAGTGTATGTGGAGTCCAAAGCCGGACAACACATCAATCATGAAGATCAAGAATATTCTGAGGTAGGTGCAACTATCGTCTACTCTCATAAAGAGGTGATGGAATGTGACTTGGTGATCAAGATTTCTTCTCCAACGGTAGAGGAAGTCAATCACATGAAACAGGGCAGAACTATTATTTCTGCTATTCACCTCCGTGATATCAAAAAAGAGGTACTCGAAGCCCTCAATAATAAAAAAATTACTGCTTTAGGTTTTGAGTTGATCGAGGACAAAGTAGGTGGACTTCCTTTGGTTAGAGCAATGAGTGAAATTGCAGGTAGTACTGTAATGCTGATTGCCGCTGAATATTTAAGCAGCTACAATGGAGGAAAAGGAATTATCCTTGGAGGGATTACAGGTGTACCTCCTTCTAAAGTAGTGATTCTTGGTGCCGGAACGGTGGCTGAATTTGCCGCTAGAACTGCTATTGGTATGGGTGCCGAGGTCAAAGTATTTGATAATGCCATCTACAAACTGCGTCGACTCAAAAAAGAACTCAACAACCCTCACCTATTCACTTCTGCTTTCGATAGTACATCAATTGATGAGGCTTTGAGAAGAGCTGATATTGTGATTGGAGCGATTCATACCCACGGCAAGAGAACTCCATCGATCGTTACCGAAGAAATGGTAATGGGCATGAGAGAAAATTCCATCATTATTGATGTGTGTATTGATCAAGGAGGATGTTTCGAAACCTCAGAACCTACCAATCACCGTCATCCTGTATATAAAAAGCATGGAGTGATTCACTATTGTGTTCCTAATATTGCTTCTCGTGTTTCAAGAACAGCTACAGCAGCTATCAGTAATATCTTTACGCCTATATTATTAAAGGTAAGCGACGAATGCAAAGTCGATACGATGATGCGTCGCCACCCTTGGTTTGCGAAAGGGGTGTACACATACAGAGGAAGTGTAACCAACCAAGCCATCGCCGAGAAATTTGATATGCCTTTGAAGAATCTGGATTTAATTTTAGCTGCGGGGTTTTAAAAAAAGACCCCGAAAAAGCATTCCTGCCTTTCGAGGTTTTTAATAAATAGGGTGTAATTATACTATAA
Source organism: Flammeovirga yaeyamensis (assembly GCF_018736045.1). Lineage (NCBI taxonomy): Bacteria > Pseudomonadati > Bacteroidota > Cytophagia > Cytophagales > Flammeovirgaceae > Flammeovirga > Flammeovirga yaeyamensis. The sequence goes on from NZ_CP076132.1 coordinate 4,798,356, forward strand.
AAAAACTAATGGGCTTATCGTTCAACTTTAAAAATGAAATGATCTGTCCTTCTTTAAATATCTTTTTTCACATTTATATTTAGGTATGAACCTTTAAAATATTGGTTCAATACACTCATTGTAATCTTTTCTGATGCCGGATAAGCTTTTACTTCTATTGCCGCTTTTCCATTGGCCATTTTGATGGATTCACTTCCTGTTGGCGTTCCTAAGTTTCTGATTAACTCACCTCCATATAAACATTGGAAGTACACTCTTTCTTCATAATCCAAACACCTTCTTCCTTCTTTATCTTTCGCAGTGACGGTCACTAAGTAATTTCCATTATCAAGTAGTTGACTTATTAACTGAAGTTCAACCGGTGTTCCTGCCTTTTCAAAACTATAATTCACTACCATAGAATCTCTCGATACTTCTTTCCCATCGGTATAACCTATAGATAGTAACTGATTTTCTCCCTCGTTAAACTGAATGTCCCAATTCAGTCCACAAGCAGGAAACTTCTTTAGATCTCTTTTCTTTTTCCCTTGGCTTTCTCCATTAATAAAAAACTCCACTTCTTGGTTGTTACTATACACACAAACATTTCTAGGCTTCCCTTTCATCCCACTTCTTTCGGTCCAAGTATGAGATTCTATATAAGAGAATGGTTCATCTGACCAGTAACTTTTGAATACATAAAAAGCATCTTTTGGATTTCCAGCTCGATCCAACAAGCCTTTTTGGTTGATATAAGGAATGTCGTTTTCAGGTCGAAGCGGTGTTCCAAAATCTTTAAAAGCCCATTGAGCACTTCCAGCAAACTGATCATGTTTTTCGCTCACACTTAAATACCAATCGAAAAGATCTACAATGTAATTCTCACTCCAATCGCCAATTTTAGAAATACTGGTTACTTCCAATTGATTCACCTCTTCTTCCCAATGATCAGCTTGAATTTTTCCTTCGCCAGTAATTGGCGTCTCTGTGTGTCTGCCTAAATGACTTGATCCGCCATATTCCATATGCAGAAAATGATTATAATCTTGAATAGATTTGTCTACTACATTCTTATAATTGGTATATGATCCACTGTACCAACCCGACCAAATGGAAGGGCTAAATACATCTACAATAGATGCACCCGCATAGTACTTTCTAATAGCCGTCTTTCTTGTTGGATCTAACTGATGTGATAAATCATTGAGCTCTGTTAAAAACGCATTCATTTCTTTTTCATCATCTCCTCCCTCGAAATCAGGAAGCCAATAGATCTCATTTCCTAAGGACCAAATGATAATACTAGGGTGATTATAATTCTGATCAATAATCTCTTTCAACATCTGTTTGGTATTCTTTTTCCAAACATCATCACCCACACCCCCTCTACACCAGGGCAATTCGTCCCAAACTAATATTCCCAACTCATCGCATGCTTTGTAAATTTCTGGATCTTGAGGATAATGGGCCAATCGTACAAAATTGGCTCCCATGCTTTTTATGATCTCCATGTCCTCGCGATGCATTTCATTAGTCATCGCCGGACCAACCCCTGCATGTTCTTCATGCCTGTGCGTTCCTCTTAACAGTAATCGCTCACCATTAAGGTAGAAAGGTCCATTTTTCGTAAACTCAAACCATCGTATACCAAAAGTATCTGAAGTGGTATCAACGACTTTTTTCTGATGTAAAAGTTCTACTGATACAGTATATAAGTTAGGGGAAGTGGTACTCCACAATTCAGGATGATTAATCTTTACTTTTTCACACACAACTTGATTTACCTTACTTTTGATGGTCTTTACCACATTCCCCTGTGGATTTATCACTTTAATAATTAAACTATTGTTTAGTTGCTCTTGCTCGTTTAACTGTATATCGAATTGAATATTGGCTTGCTTATGGTTTACATCTCCCAATGTGACTTTCACATCTTCAATAAAATTGGGAGATACTGTCTCCAACCAAACATCTCTAGTGATTCCTCCATATATAAAAAAATCTGATTTTTGAGAAGGGATAACCTGTCTATTGTAACTGTTGTCTACCTTCACAATTACCTCGTTTTCTCCCTCTTTTAGCAGTTTTGTCAGTTCAATTTTAAACCCTAAATAACCTCCCACATGTCGTCCTGCAAATGTCCCATTTACATATACTTTTGTGGTAATGTTCACCCCCTCGAAGTATAAAAATCTTCTTTTATCTGATAACCCTTCGAACTTTAATACCTTTTTATACCAGCTTACAGATCTTCTGTAGCCAGGAATTAAGTCTACGGCATCTTCCGAATTCCAAGAATGAGGTAAGTTGATTTCTTTCCACTCATCATCATTCATCAATTGCTCGATAGTTTGATAAGGCTTTTCTAAATACTGCCATTCATTATTTATGTTCTCTATCGTTCTAGCATCAATTGATTGGGTTGAAATTAGAAAGAAGAAACACACCAGATAAAATAGATTTTTCATCAAGAGGTAAGGTGAATAGTGGAGACCGATGGAACTATATACGTCCCATCGATACCCCGTTTGTTATATATTTAATTTTAAAGATTCTCTTCGCTTTACAGCTTCTAAGAAATAATAATCTGCATAAGAAATAGGTACATCTATCTCATCATTTTTAGGCCAATCGCCAGTGCTATGATCTAGAAGGAAAGGTGCTTTAACGTTGTTTGGTAGCACATAGTTTTTACTACCCAGTGCAGCCAAAATATCATCCGCATATTCTACATATCTCTCGTCTTGAGTATAAGTGTATAACTCATACAAAGCTGAGGCGTAAATTGCTCCCGACGATGCGTCTCTGTAAGTCTCCGGAATCTTAGGATCGTGCATATCCCAATAAGGAATTTTATCCTTCGGCATATTGGGCTGATTCATGATGAATTCTGCAATATTCTTTGCTTGATCTAAGAACCTTTCGTCAGTCGTATATCGGTAACACATGGTAAACCCATACAATCCCCAACCTTGTCCTCTCGACCAAACCGAATTTACATTAATACCTTGATGCGTTAATTCATTTTGTACTTTCCCATTTTCAGGGTCGTAATCAATTACATGATAACAACTATAATCTTCACGATAATGGTTTTGCATGGTTTTCTCCGCATGAGAAACAGCCATTTTATGATATGTTGAATCCCCTGATAATATAGAAGCCTCAAACAATAACTCCAAGTTCATCATATTATCAATAATCACTGGGAAAGTCCAACGGTCTTGTCCGAAATCCCATGATTTTATACACCCCACTTCTGGGTTAAAACGAGTACTCAACGTTTTAGCACTCTGCAATAATACCTTCTTTAAATGTGGATCTTTAGACACTTTGTAGGCTTCTCCAACGCTACAATAGACCTTAAATCCCATATCGTGTGTACCATCATTCCATTGCTCTCTTTCCATATAAGGAAGCCATTGATCGGCGTGCAATAGAAAAGTAGAATCATCGGTAATATGATACAATTGAATCAAAGAGCCAGGATAAAAACCACTGGTCCAATCTCTTGATGGTCTACCTCTGGTAACCCCATCTTTTTCTAGGCTTCGTGGAAAGCCCAAAGAATCAGCTTTGAAGTTTAGAAAAGTAGGAATTCGAGCGTTAACGCTCGGACTCCATACTTTATAATGCTCTTGTCTTTCTGCTGAATCACCTCTTTCCACAATACTGTTCCGTGCCGTACATCCGAACAGCAAAACGCCAATAAAGCATTTTAAATAATTCATAGATTTCTAGTATCCAGGATTCTGTGTTAGGTTTGGCATTCTATCAACATCTTGTTGATATTTAGGCATTAGGTAATCTTTTGATGGATCAAATGCTTGTTGTTCCAATCCATTTGGTCCAAAAGCTTCTTCACCCAACTGTCTCCTTTTGATGTCAAACCATCTACCAAACTCAAAAGCCAATTCCAATCGTCTTTCTTCCAAAACAACTGTTCTAAAATCCTCTTTTGAAAGGCCTCCTGATACATTCATTGGATACATACTATCGTTTGTAGCATCTTCATCCAACTCTCTTCTTGCACGCTCACGCACGCTATTAATATAACCTTGTGCCTCTGCTGTCGGTCCACTGATTTCGTTTAACGCCTCAGCGGCAGTTAAAAGTACTTCAGCATAACGCATCACAGAATAATCGATTTCAGAATCTCTACCGTTTCTTCCTACAGGTGTACCTGCCTGACCATTAGCTCTAAAATATTTTGCTATGTATGGACGATTACGGTTTCTATCATCCAATGATACAAAGTTGGTATATGGAACTTCTGCTCCATCTGCTCCTACAATTACAGTATCAAAACTTACTGTACGACGGTAGTCTCTCGTATCCCAAGTCTCAAATACTTTTAATGTAGGTGATGTTACACTCCATCCATCATATCCAAAACGAGTATCTTTTCTTGGCCCAGTTACAGGAGCCATAAAATCTGTTGCGGCATTAGATCCTCCTAATTCAGAAGGTACACCTGCACCATCACCACCTTTGAAATCAATTTCGAAAACTACCTCATTAGAAGCTTCGGCAATTGATGGATCAAATAAGTCGGCAAATTCACCTTCTAAGTTGTAACCAAATGTACCACTGTTATCGATCACATATTTTGCTTCGTCGTATGATTTTTGATAGTCACCTAACGTTAAATATACTGACGCTAAGAAACTAGCTGCAGTTCCTTTACTTGGACGTGATCTTTGTCTTGCTTGATCAGGTAGCCATTGTTTTGCAAATTCTAAATCTTCGATGATTTCAGCATATATTTCTGCTTCCGGTTGCTCTGACATATTGTATGCATGATCTGCACTTTCAATACTTTGACCTACATGTGGAATATTGCCAAATAATCGAACAAACTGATAATACACAAAGGCTCTCAAGAAATAAGCTTCTGCTACAATCTCGTTGATTTCCGCTTCATCTCCATTCAATTCTTTCGCCCCTTCAATAGCAACATTTACAGCTCCAATAATCTCAAAACCTTTTGGCCAAAAAGCACTTACCATACCGTTATTGGCACTCATTGTCATTTTATCAACTTCTTGTCTTCTTGCTGAAGTACCTTCATCTGCAATAGTGGCCATATCACCTCTCAACAACAATGTAAGAGAAAGCTTTCTACCCCAAAATGCTTCGTGACCCAATAAAGAATATCCGCCGTTTACACTTAACATCAAATCTGCAGGTGTACTAAATACTTCTGATGGCGATAACACCCCTACTGGCTTTTCTTCCAAACTGTCGCATGAATTACTCATCAACATTCCGATGGACAGTAAGATGGTATATATAAATTTGTTTTTCATTTTAACTTGATTTTAAGTAAAGATTAAAGTCCAACGTTTATTCCGAAAGTATATCCTTTTACATTAGGATAACTCGCATAGTCTGCTCCTAAGTTTCTATTTGTATTGCTTCCACTACCGTAACCTACTTCCGGATCTAAACCAGGATAATCAGTAAATGTTAGTAAGTTCTGAGCACTTGCATACACCCTTAATGATCTGACTTTCATCTTACTTGTTAGCGTCTTAGGGAAATTATAACCTAAAGCAATGTTTTTTAAACGGATGAAGCTAGCATCATAAATGAAACGATCTGACATTCTGTATGGACGGCTACCGTTTGCTTTAGGAACATCTGTGTTGGTGTTATTTGGAGTCCAACGGTTTAAAGCATTTGTTGTTGAATTACCTTTTCCTGAAAGTGTTTCCAATTCCATGTGTGTATAACTGATCATATCCTGACCGTGCACCCCTTGGATGAAAATATTCAAATCAAAATTCTTGTATCTAAAGCTGTTGTTTAATGACCATGTGAAATCTGGGTTTGGATCGCCTATGATTTCTCTATCCTCTGCTGTCAATTCACCATCCCCATTTAAGTCGGCAAAACGCTCGCCACCTGCCTCTGTTTCAAAACCTGAACCAGGAACAAAATCGTCACCTTCTTGGTACACCCCTAAGTATCTGTAACCATAGAATACTCCTACCGGCTGACCTTCTACTAATAACTGTGTGTCATCACCCAACAACATATGTTCTGGTGAGTTACCATAGAATTCTGTGGAATCTGGCAATGAAAGAACTTCATTACGGTTACGAGAGAAGACAAACTCAGTATCCCATTCAAAATCGCCTACAAAGTTATTTGTACGTAACATGATTTCGAATCCAGAGTTATTTACCTCACCTACGTTTTGTAACTGACCTTTTAAACCTGCTACTGTAGGAAGTTGTCTGAAGAATAATAAGTCGCTTGTGTTTTTATCATAGTAATCTGCAGAAAGCGTTAATCTACCATTGAAAATTCCTACGTCTAAACCAACGTCTACTTGAGAAGTCGTTTCCCATGTAAGATCAGGAGAAGCGAAGTTACCGATCTTCAATGCATTCTGTCCTGGATCAATGGAGTAAGTCGCATCCAAACGAGCTAATGATTGATACGGATCGATGGCTTGATTACCAGAAATACCATAACTAGCTCTTAATTTGAACTCAGAGAATTTATCTAAATCTTGCATGAACGACTCATTGTTGATATCCCAAGCTACTGCTGCTGATGGGAAAAATGCCCATTTATGATTTTCTGCAAAGTTCGAAGCACCATCATATCTTGCTGTTACCGTAAATACATATCTATTTTTTAATGTATAGTTGGCTCTAGAGTAGAACGACATTAGGCTTGCTTCTGTTAAAGCTGATGATGATGGGTTTGTGATACCCCCCTGTTGTAATGCCCACCAGCTACTTGAATTAGAGATCATATTTTGAGCGGAAGCAGTCATTGTTTCTCTAGAATCTTTTTGATAGGAATAACCATTTACCCAGTTCAATCGATGATTATCAGTTTCTTTTTTGATAGTAAAATAGTTCTCTGTTAAGAAGGTAGATGCTTTGCTATTGTCAATACCTGCTAAACCTTTGGCATTATCACCTTTCAATAAAGTAGTTGGCCAATATTCGCCTTCTCTACTGTTAGTTACACCTAGTCCTAAAGTTGTTTTAAAGCTTAACCAATTTGTGAAAGCAAAATCAAAATACGAGTTCGATTGTAAACGGTCTACCACTCTTTCCCTTTGATATTCATTCATCATAGCAACAGGATTGTCAATATCATCTCCTACTGTTGAAATAGTATACACACCGTTCTCATCATAAATACCTAAATCGGGGTTAAATCTTACCATCGATCCAATAACACCTGCACTACCCGATCCACCTGTATTTTCTTGTGTTCTTACACCGTTAGTTGTACCTCTTCTTGTGTAAACACTAACACCAGCCTTTATCCAGTTGTTCAGCTTTGCATTAACATTACTGTTGACAGAGTATCTTTTAAAACCAGAATTATTGATAATACCTTTTTGATCAAAGTAAGTTCCTGAGACATAGTATTTCACGTTTTCTGAACCACCACTGATAGAAACTTGTGTGTTGGAAATACCTCCGTTTTGATACACCTCGTCTTGCCAATTCGTATTTGCTCCACCGTATTCGTAAGCTTGAATATCGTTGATATAGCTAGCAAATTGTTGACCATCCAATAAGTCCAATCTATTTGATGCTTGTTGAGTTGTATAAGAAGTATTGATATCTACTTTTACTTTACCTGACTCACCTGTTTTTGTCGAAATCAAGATCACACCATTTGCACCTCTCGATCCATAAATAGCTGTAGAAGATGCGTCTTTTAAGATCTCCATAGAAGCAATGTCCTCTGCAGGTGGCATTTCAGCACCCACAAAACCATCAACTACAATTAGAGGATTACTACTTGCGTTGATCGAAGTTCCCCCTCTTACTTTAATGTTAAAACCAGATCCTGGCTGACCACCATTGGCAGATTGAATCTGAACACCTGGCGCTCTACCTTGAAGTCCTTCTACTGCAGATGATACCGGGAACGCTGCAAGGTCTTCTGATTTTACAGAAGCAACTGAGCCGGATACATCACTTTTACGTACAGCACCGTAACCCACAACCACCACTTCTTCTAAAGATTCCACTTCGATAGGTAGTGCGATGTCGATAACAGAACGGGTTCCAACAGGTATTTTCTGTGTTTGAAATCCTATAAATGAAACCACCAATACATCGTTACTTGTTGCTTCAATTGTGTAACCTCCATCCATTCTGGAAACCACACCATTACTTGTTCCTTCAATAACAATAGATGCCCCTGGGAAACCCATTCCATCTTCCTCCGATGTAATTGTTCCTGTAATTACTTTTTTCTCTCCTGTTTGTGCAAATGCTGTATTCATGTACATCAATAAGCAGAAAGAGAAAGAGAAGTAGCGAATTCTTAAAAATAGATTTTTCAATCTCATAATACTTAGTTTAGGTTCTAAAAAATGTATAGAACTATCAAGTCAGATGTTGTGTAAAATTTGTAATAGTTTCATTTCATTGATCATACCGTTTTTTAGTAAAAACGTCATAACAACACTTGATAATTTTGAGGCAAGTAAGGGGTCTCTACACTCAAAATCGTCCCAAAAAGGGGGTAAAATCATACAAAATGTCCTCTTATGGCTCTATCTCGACATTTTCTTGAAATTTTTTACCATATGCTGTTGGTGTACAACCATGATATTTCTTAAATGATTTTGAAAAATACTTCGGATCCTTAAATCCAACTTTATAACAGATTTGTGATATGTTGATTTTATTCTGTTCTATCAATTGTGCAGCCCTTTTCATGCGCATAGAAAGAATAAATTCGTTGGGAGTTAGTCCGGTCCACATCTTTATTTTCGTAAACAACATCGTTCTACTCAATCCAAGATCTTCGCCGAACTGTTCTACATTAAAAAATTGATTTTCTATGTTTTCGTCAATAATCGAAATGGCTTTATCAAGAAGTTCCTCGTCTACAGAAGATAATGTAATCTCACTGGGACGAATTACATTTTCTTCTTTGAATTTGATTTTCAATTGATCTACAAAACGCAATAAGTTTCTCACTTTTAGCTTGAGTTCTTGTACATTGAATGGTTTATTGAGATATTCATCTGCCCCAATTTCTAATCCTTCATGTTTGTATTGTTCTGCAGTTCTTGCTGTGAGTAGAATAATTGGAATATGACTCGTTTTTACATTGGTTTTTAAATGCTTACACATAGTAATGCCATCCATTTCCGGCATCATTACATCACTAATAATTAAATCAATTGCGTTTTCTTTTACAGCCTCAATGCCTTTCTCTCCATTTTCTGCTTCTATGATGTTGTATTCTGATAGTAAAAGTTCGACAATAAAATTTCTTACCTCAATGTTATCCTCTACCACTAATAAAGTTTGCTTTTCCTTCACTTTAACTATCTGATCTACATTAATACCGTGTTTCTTTTCTTCTGTATAATCTGCGACCATCGGATAAAGCTGAGTTGGTGTTTCTCTATCCAAATCCTCCATCTCAAAATGATCATTTCCTTTTTGAAGGAGAATAGTAAAACAACTTCCTTTCCCTTCTTCGCTTTCTACTTGTAATTCACCTTGATGCAATTCAATAATGTTCTTCGAGATCGCTAGTCCCAAACCTGTTCCATAGTTTTTCTGATTTTTTCTCAGTTCTTTTGAAATCTGATAAAAGCGATCGAATATTTTCTCTTTAAACTCTGATGGAAAACCTTCTCCAGTATCCGATATCGAAATTTTTATTTGATGTTCTTCCTCAGAGATCTTCACTTCGATTTTTTCATTATGAGGAGTGTATTTAAAAGCATTAGACAGTAAATTATACATTACCCTTTCTAACTTATGAGGATCATAAAACACCGAAATACTTTCTTTACTACTCTCAAAAATATATTGATAATTTCCCTTGGTAGCCATCGATTGGAAAGACTGAAAAATAGACTTTGTAAATACAACAATATTCCCTTCAACAACCTCTAACTTCAACTTATCATTTTCCAGTTTTCTGAAGTCCATTAACTGATTAATCAGCTTCATTAATTGTTGGGTATTTCTCTGCATAATTGTCAGCTTTTTATACACCTGACTGCTTCCCTGATAATCTGAAATAATCTGCTCTAACGTACCTAAAATTAAAGTAAGTGGTGTTCTAAATTCATGAGAAATATTGGTAAAAAACTGTAGCTTACTCTTATTGACCTCTTGTTCCTGTTGATTGATTTTACGATTTAACTCTAGCTTATATTGTAAACTAGTTTGTCTTTTCATTACCAAAAAGACAATAATAGCCACAAGAATTATCAAACAGCCATAAAGAATTAAAGCCCAAGGTGAAAGCCAAGGCGCAGGTCGAACTTGTATCTTCAGTACTTTTAAATGTTCACTTTCAAATCCATCGTTATTCACTCCTTTAATCTGAAACTCATAATTCCCTGCCTGTTGGATTGTAAAATTCGCCTTATAATCATTCGTAAATTTCCACTGATCGTCTAGCCCTTTTATGCGGTAGACAAACTGATTTTTATCGGAGTTGACATAACTACCAAAAGCAAAGTCGATCGTAAAGTTGGATTGATCATAATTCAAAATCACTTTTTGAGTCTGATCTAATGTTTGAGATAAAATATGCGTAGAATCGTTCGGAAGTACCAACTGATTATTGACCCATAGATCGTTCAGTTGTACAGATGGTGCATATTTATTTTCCAGAAATGCTTCTGGATCAAATTGAATAATTCCGGTTGGCCCCGCAAAGTACATCAAACCGTCTGTACTTTTAAGAGATGCCTTATTATTGAACCCTTTGGAGATCAGTCCATCGGCTTCCTGATAGATTTTCTTAGTTCCAGTTTGAGGTGCATAACTCATAATTCCATTATTGGAACTGATCCATAATGTACCATTATTATCTTCTTCAATAGCATGTATATATTGACTTGATGCTGAAAGGTTAGCAAACAAATCGATAAATTCGAAATGATCATCAATGAGTTGGTGCATGCCCAATTCTCTTGTACCAACGTAAATTGTGCCTTTTTTACTTTGAAATATTTCGATAACGTCAGCACTCATCCCTTTCTTATCATCCACAAAATACTGTGCTGAAGAAGTCACTTCAAAGGTCTTCGAATTAATCTCTAAATACGTCAATCCTGTTTGTGTTCCCAACCATAAATTCTTGTCTGCATCGACCAACATTGTACGAATCATATCATCGGAAAGCTGACTATTTTTAGTTTGAATATTGAATTCTACTTTTCTCGTTTTACGGTTGTATAAATTCAGACCACCTCCAAAAGTTGCGATCCACCAATGGTCCTTATCGTATTGTGCAACATCATAAACCGCATTATGACTTAATCCAGATTTTTGATTTAATATCAGCTTTTTCTTGTTGTTTTGAGCATCTAAAATGACAATCCCACTATCCAAAGTACACACCCATAACTCATTTCTGTACGGATCTACCTTCAGACATTTGATGTAATTACTCTTTAAAGAAGAGTTTTTTACATTCAGGTTTTTAAACTGATCTTTTGTTTTATCCCACGATATATATCCAAGCCCTTCCGTTCCAAAATAAAAAACGCCATTATGTTCTTCTATTGAACTGATAACATTATGAACCAATCGATTATTTGTGGTTGTCTGATTGATGAAGTTGAAATTAAAATTTCTCGCATTCCAAGTGTTCACTCCACTGTAATAGGTACCAATCCAAACCGTTCCGTCTTTGGAGCAATGCAAACTTTTTATCTTGTTTCCAGACAAATCATTTGATATATAATAAGAGGCATAAGCCGTTATGAGCTGTTGGTTAGGAGTGATAATATTTAAACCATTATACGTTCCAACCCAAAGTCTACCTTCCTGATCGAAGGTCATTGCTCTTACATTATTATTTGAGAAATCGCTGTTTTCTTCTTTAAACTGCTTGACGAATCGACGATTTTCGTCCAATTGTATTAAACCATTTTCTTTCGTTCCTATCCAAGTAGCATTCGATGAACTTGAAATGATCTCTTGCACAAATAGCTGCTTCCCTTTAAGTGGTTTTATTTGCTCAAAATAATAATCTTCTCCTTTTTGATGTAAAATACACAACCCTTTGGCTGTACCTATCCATACTGTTTCGTCTTTACCAACATATATTTTGAATACGTGATTATCAGGCAGACTGCTTTCGTCATTGTCTTTATGAAAAAACTTAGTGAATCTCCCAGTTTTAGGATCTAAAATATTCAATCCATCTCGTGTGCCCACTAATACTTTTCCATTCTTTAATGTCGCTACCGACCTAACTGTATTATTCGATAATTGGTCAGAATCTGATGGGCCAGATAAATATCTAGTCACCTTTCTTGTCTGATAATCAAAATGATTTAAGCCGTGATAAGTTCCTACCCAAATCCCTACATGATTATCCAATGCTAAATCTAAAATATCGCTATTGCTTAGGGTATTTGGATTTTGAGGATCATTTCTAAAAATATCGATCTTTTTACCATCATAACGATTCAATCCATCTCTAGTCCCCACCCATATCTGACCTTGATGATCTTCTAGTAAAGTGATTGCATTGCTTTGAGACAATCCGTCTTTAGTGTTTAAATAGTCGAATTGTAGTCTTTTTGGTAAAGCTTGCGAAAAAACATACGGTAAGACAGAAAGCCATATAAAAAATGTAATAGTCCAATTCTTCATCGTGTTGTTCTTATAATTCCAATCAAAGAGTAAGCGTAAAACGCAGTAAATGTTAGTAGTAAATTTGTTGTTTTAAATAAGATAAGAAGAGAAAAAATTGTAGCAATTCGAGTATATATTTTCCTCTATTCAAAAAATTGATGTTGATAACAAACATAAGTTGAGTAGTTTAAGTCCTGTCATTTACTGACAAAAAAATTACATCTCATTTTTTAATTCGTTGTATTTTATAGTGTTAGTAGTCGTTCAATACTTTGTTAAATTAATAAAAATAAGAACGAATTAAAAGTCAAATAATCCAACGAATAAATAACATAGTACATTTTATTATTCCTTTTACAAACAAATAGAAGATGAGGAATAACTAACAGCAGTTACTCCATCACCTTCTTAAAAAGTAATTTTGATTTTAGCTTCTTTTATTTCTTTATTAATTTTTTCACTTGATTACCAGATCTTACAATATAAAATCCAGGAGACAATTCAGATACGTCAATACTTTTTGATGTCGTTTCTATCAATTTCTCTCCTTGGATATTAAAAATAAGAATTGGCTCTACTGTACCCACTATTTTCAAGATCGACGAAGAAATAGGGTTAGGATAGATATTCATCAACTCCTCTTCCAAATCTCCATTTAAAGAAATCGAAGAATTTAGCTGACGTGTATTGCTTGCGTCATCATTAATTAAGATAACGGCTGCATTATTACCCGATTCTTTACTTCTGTATCTAATATCATCTTGAGATGCTCCGGTAATGACCAGCGTTAAATTTCCACCTGCATTCGATTTTACCTGACTAGTAATATCAATATAGAAATACTGATCATCGTCGTTAATGTACCAAGTAGCAATCGTAGAACCATAAGAAGGTTTATTCGACCAAGTGATATTAGATTCTGACCAAGAGTTAGAATTACCAACATGCAAACTGTTGTTCACTCCTCTACCTGAATAAGGATATACTCTCAATTTTGCCACATTAATTGAAGAGGAAGAAAGACCCGATAGATTAAATTTCAAGTATCCTTCCTGATCTTCGCTAGAGATTTTTTCTGTACGCACCGATGTTGCCGACCCGTAATTATTATTTGGTTTGTCCTCTCTAACATAAGCATCATCAGTAACAGTGATTGTGCTTCCTCCTCCAGAAGATGATCCCGCAGATTGAGCTACTGAAATTGTTTTCGACTGACAGCCATTCACTACTACAGATCCATTTCTAGCAGAGGAAGAAGAATTTGCACTCACACTTACCGTAATTACATTTCCACTAATTGATGTTGATATCCAGCTTTGAGATGAACTTGCTGTAAAGCTTTCTGTTGATGTCACGTTGACCGTATTATTTCCGGCTGCATCAGAAAAACTCAAACTACTTGATGATACACTCAGAGAACAAGTTGTAGCAGTACCTGATTGAGTTACCGAAATAGTTTTTGTTTCACAACCACTTACTGTTACTGTACCCGATCTTTCTGTTGAACCTGTGTTTTCAGTTACATTAATTACTACGTTATCCCCACTTTTTGATGCCGTAATCCAAGATTGATTATCACTTACTGAGAACGTCTCAGAAGTAGTCACTGCAATATTAACAGATCCCGCACTTTCGGTAAAAGACACTGTACTCGAATTCAATTCCAATGTACAAACAGGTCCGCTTCCCGTTGTTTGATCAATAGTTACATAAGTATCTAAACAGCCATTGATATTTACACGACCAGATCGGGTATTACCACTTGAGTTTGCATTATAAGTCACTGTTATCGTATTTCCACTTCTTGAAGCAGTCATCCAACTTTGATCAGTACTTACCGTAAAACCTTCTTCTGTAATGATCTCGAAAGTAAAACTTCCACTTTCCCCAGCTACTTCATATCCTCTTTCTGGAGTAGCGATATGACAAGAGGATCCCTTTGCTCCTGTTCCATTTTTAATCACCGAAGGTTCAAAATCATTTACTCTGCTATTATAATAATTACCACTCGATGGAATACGCGTGTTGTTCCAAGCATAAATATCTTCCGATCCATTGTTGGCCACCGCCACTTCGACACCACTAGAACTTAGTTCAAAAGTATTTCCATAAATGTAGTTATCGTGTGCTGTATATTGTTGAGCAACACCGGCACTTTGTCTTGGTACAATCATAATCGACTGATCAATGGTACCGTTACCATCTTGATAAAAAGTATTATTTCGAATTTTGGTGTACGTACCTTTAATATCTAAATGACTATCGGCAAAGTTGGAACCTGAAATACCAGTACCTCTAATAATACAATTTTCGACAATCGTGTTCTCAGAGCCCTCTTTAATCTCAACAGGTTCAGCCGTTATATTTGGTCCAAAAGTACTGTTTTTTACCAATGTGTTGTGGCAAGCTCTTCTGTAACGTTTTCCTTTTTCACCTGTATCCGAGCCATTACCTTCCCACCATACAGAATTGTCAGATCCAATGTAGATGCCTTCGCCAAACCCATCGTTTTTCTTTCCAACATCATGAATAAAAATGTTATCCACAACGCAGTCGTGAGAATGGTCTCGGATATGCAAACCTTCTTGCCCGATATCATAAATTTCCACATTTTGAATCAGTGAATTGCTAGAGTTATCCAAGATTAAACCTTTGGCTCCCGTACGAATTTTTAAATCTTTAATCGTCCAGTTACTTCCGGTAACATGTAAAACATAGCCATCAGCATTCCAATCGGCTCCGGCTAAAACGGCTGGATTAGAAGGATTACTACTTCTTAGCGTAATGTTATTCTGTGTCCCTCTAAAATAGGCGGTTCGGGAAGCGATATCGCTATCAATTCCAGAGTAATAACTAGCCAAAGGATAGTAATAAGTGGAGGCGGTGGTGGTATAGGTGCCACTAGCCAAAACGATTTCATCTCCCGGAGATGCATTTTTTAAAGCATCAATGAGTTGTTGAGAGTTACTCACGTTGATAGTTGCTGCTTGTACATTCATACTGATGCTACATAGGAATGTAATTAGTAGATAAGGTAGTTGTCGTGTAGCAAATGATAAGAACGAATCGAATTGACGTTCTAAGTTAGTTTTAAACATTGTGTTGTAACGTTTAGGTGTAATAATTCATTTAATACATTGCTGATTGTTCCAAGACTTACTGGAGGTTTAAATACTTGATTATTAAACCAACAATGGCCTTACTTATTTCATTTCATTAAGTGTAAAAATGACAAATAAGTGTTTAAATGTAGAAGCAACTAAAAAAATGAGTGTCCCAAAAAGGGGGTAAAATCGTACAAACAGCCTAAACGTATGCAATAACACGGTTTTTTATCACTTATTTCTTTGTGATGAAGTGCGAATAATTAAATGACTTTCTAAAACTGCAGTTTCAGAAGCTAACAAACTTTTGTCTTTTTCTTCAATATGATTGATCATTTTCTTCGCCGCCAACTTACCTATTTCCATGGCAGGTTGATGAACTGTTGTTATAGGAGGGCTCACTAGTTTCGAAATGGGTTCGTTACTAAAACCAGCAACAATAACATCTTCTGGAATTCTAAAACCTCTTTCTTGTAAGGCTTTTTGAGAACCGATAGCAGCCATATCATTCATACCGAACACGGCATCAAATTCTACATTTTCATCCAACCATTTATTGATGGCTGTATATGCGTCATCCACATCTAATTTTATTTGCTGCAGAATTAATCGACTCTCGGTATTCCATCCCGATTGTTGGAACGCATCGTAAATTCCTTTTACCCTATTTTCATAAATACTTACAGAAGTATCTCCTGTTAGTACTGCTAGCTTATTTATATTTTGAGAAAGGAGATGAAGGGTCAACTCCTTAGAAGTTGCTCTATCGTTGGTAATGACTCTTGTTGTATTGATCTCATCAATATATCTATCGAAGAAAAAGATGGGCACATTTCTATCCATTGCCTTTTGAATATGTTGCACCGTAGTGGTCTTTATTGCAGGCGAGATTAAAATACCATCCACTCTACTGGATAATAATGTATTGATGTTTTTAGCTTCTAACTGTTCTGAATCTTTCGATTGACAAATAATGACATTGTATCCTGCTTTATGTGCCTCTTCTTCTATACCACTAATGGCAGTAGAGAAAAAATGTTTTGTGATATGAGGAACAATAATACCAATGGTATTCGATTTTTGTGTTCTAAGATTAGAAGCCAAAGAGTTGTACTGATAATGCATTTCTTTGGCCTTATCGTGTACTAACTTTTTAGTCTTAGCGGATACTCTAGGGTTGTCGTTCAATGCTCTAGAAACAGTAGAACTATTGATATTCAACGCCTTTGCAATATCATGTATGGTCACCGATTTTTTTAACTCCATGAATACAGGTAGTCTATTTTAAAGTCTAATTGCTTTACAAACTTAATCATAAGATGATAATGAAAAATAACTTTCAGTAAAATCTAATGAAGAATATAGGATATCATTAAAAGCCTAATCCTCTATTTGATATCAAATTATTTGTATGAATACTGAATACGAATATGGTAGTTTATATCAAAAAATACAATCGATTGCATTTTTTATTGCATAAATTTGGAATTGTAAATCAATTATTTGTAATATTACAACATCAAAACAGCCATATCGATGGCTTTTAATTAAAAATTAAGTGCAATCGATTGTATTTATATGAAATCAAATTCATTATTTATACATCGACACTTTGTATTTTGCCCTCATTCAAACCATAAACTATGGTTTTTTTAAATACAAATTGTGCAATCGATTGTATTTTATCAAAAGTATGTAAGATGAAACACGAAAGCAGATATTCAGTTCATCCAGCGGATGCAAAAAAGTATGACACTCAACAATTAAGAGAGCAATTTTTAATCGAGAAGATATTTGAGGACGAAGAAATTTGTCTGACGTATTCTCATGAGGATAGATACATTACAGGGGGTGCTAAACCCGTTTACAATACATTAGAACTTCAGCCTATTGATCCGTTAAAAGCAGATTATTTCTTAGAAAGAAGAGAATTAGGTATTGTCAATGTAGGTGGAAAAGGTATCGTAATGGCCGATGGAGATACATATACTTTAGACTTTAAAGAAGCTTTATACTTAGGTCGAGGTGTTAAGAATGTCACTTTTAAAAGTATCGATTCATCTGCTCCTGCTGCTTTCTATTTAAACTCTACTCCTGCTCACAAAACGTTCCCTACAAAGAAAGTAACAAGCGAAGAAGCAGAAAGAGTAGAATTAGGTTCTCCAGAAACTTCCAACCATAGAATTATCAACAAGCTGTTAGTTAACTCAGTGGTGGACACTTGTCAGTTACAAATGGGTATGACGGAGTTAAAATCGGGTAGTGTTTGGAACACTATGCCTGGTCATGTTCACGACAGAAGAATGGAAGTGTATTTCTATTTTGAGTTGCCAGAAGATCAAGCGATTTGTCACTTTATGGGACAGAAAGAGGAATCTAGACACATTTGGATGCACAACCATCAAGCAGTGATTTCTCCGGTATGGTCAATGCACTCTGGAGCAGGTACAAGTAGCTATACTTTCATTTGGGGTATGGCAGGTGAGAACTTGGATTATGATGACATGGACAAGATTGCCATCACAGATTTAAGATAACCAACTAAAAATTATATATCGAATATTATCAAGTATTCTATTAACTGAAGTGAAGAAGGCCACAACAACTTTTCTAAACTAACTAACAAACAAAACTTTGAACAATGGACAGGATATAAGGTTCGTTGTGGCTTCTTTCAATTTATTTCAAACCAATAATTATAACATAGTATGATACAATCATTTAATCTTGAAGGAAAAGTAGCTCTAGTTACGGGAGGAACACACGGGTTAGGAATGGCGATAGCAACAGGTTTAGCAAAGGCCGGTGCACAAATCGTGATTAACGATGTATTTGAAGATAAATTAGCAAATGCTGTAGAAGAATATAAAAGCAACGGCATCGAAGTAAAACCTTACACTTTTGATGTTACCAAAGAAGAACAAGTAAAAGCAGCTATTGCTTCCATAGAACTTGAAGTTGGAGGCATTGATATTTTAGTGAATAACGCTGGTATTATTAAAAGAACTCCGGCACTAGAAATGAATGTTGCAGACTTCAGACAAGTAATTAATATTGACCTGATAGGTCCATTCATTATGTCAAAATATGTGGCTCAAGGCATGGTTAAAAGAGGAAGTGGAAAGATCATCAACATGTGTTCGATGATGAGTGAGTTGGGCAGAAATAGTGTGAGTGCCTATGCTTCTGCAAAAGGTGGGTTAAAAATGCTTACGAGAAACTTGGCGACAGAATGGGCGAAATACAATATTCAGGTGAATGGAATTGGACCAGGTTATTTTGCAACTTCACAAACAGAACCTATCCGTGTTGACGGACATCCTTTTAACGAATTTATTATTAACCGTACTCCTGCAGGAAAATGGGGAGATCCATCTGATTTAGCAGGAGCAGCAGTATTCCTTTCCTCACAAGCATCCGATTTTGTTAACGGACAAGTGATTTATGTGGATGGTGGCATATTAGCGACTATCGGCAAACCTCACGGGGAAGAATAATTTTTTTGAAGTAAAACAAAAGAATTTCTACCCCATCTCAACTATTGAGAAAGCAACTCAATTATGATAGCCACAGAGGGAGTATGTCTTTAAATAAGATAACTCTCTCTGCTATAACAACACAACACTTACTATTACAATGAATACTGAACAAGAACTAATTGTTGATAGCGAACATAAAGAAGGTTCTGCCAAAACAACAGGAAAATATAGATACCGAATTCTTGCACTACTTTTTATGGCCACAACCATAAACTATATGGACAGGAGTATTATTGGTGTACTAGCTCCAACTTTGGAAAAACTATTCCTTTGGTCTAAATCAGATTATGCTACCATTAATATTGCATTTAAGATTGCCTATGCAGTCGGTATGATTTCAATGGGAGGTATTATCGATAAATTTGGCACTAGAATCGGTTATACACTTTCTATTGCTATTTGGAGTACGTTCGGGATGCTTCATGCTGCATTAAGACCCGCTTTTGGTATTGTAGGATTTATCGCTGCTCGATTTGGTTTGGGTATTGGTGAATCGGGTAACTTCCCTGCCGCCGTAAAAACTGTTGCCGAATGGTTTCCTAAAAAAGACAGAGCGTTCGCTACAGGTATTTTTAACGCAGGTTCGAATGTAGGAGCAATTCTAGCCCCTCTTGTAGTAACAGCTATTGTATTAGATGATGGTACAAATTGGCAATATGCCTTTTTAGTAACAGGTGCACTAAGTGCTATTTGGGTTTTCTTATGGCTAAATACTTATAAAAAACCAGAAAAGCACCCTAAAGTAAGTTCAGAAGAATTGGAGTACATTCAACAGGATGATGCAACAATGAATGAAGCGGAAAAAGCGGTGAAGAAATTACCATGGAAAAAATTAATTGGTCTTAAACAAACATGGGCCTTCTCTATTGGTAAAATGACGGACGGAGTATGGTATTTCTTCATGTTCTGGTCAGGAATGTTCTTTTCTGATAAGTTCGGGGTTTCTATTAAAGAATTAGGGGCTGCATTAGTGATTGTCTATGTAGTGGCCGACCTTGGAAGTATTGGAGGCGGTTATCTATCACGCTATTTTATTGATAAAGGATGGACACTTAACAAGGCTAGAAAGATATCATTATTAATATGTGCATTGTGTATTTTACCTGTGGTTTTTGCAACAACTACAGAAAATCAATGGTTGGCAGCCTGCCTGATAGCATTAGCTTCTGGAGGACATCAAGCATGGTCTGCTAACCTCTTCTCGGTGGTTTCCGACACTATGCCTAAAGAAGCCACTGCCTCTGTAGTAGGTTTTGGCGGCATGATTGGAGCCATTACAGGTATGACCATCGATTTTATTCTCGGACTTACATTAGACGGTTCCGGATCGGGAGCCTACTTCTGGATGTTCTTAATCGCCGGTTGTTCTTACCTTATAATTTTAGGTATCATTCATTTGATTTTACCTAAATTGGAAATGGCTAAAATCAAATAATTTTTTAATACTATATACCAATTGATTATCTGAAAATGGAAAATAAAAACATCAACTTCTTACTCATCGGAATGCTCTTCTTATTTCAACTTACAGGATGTGATAAGAAGGAAGATATCAGTATAACTATCAAAAACTCTTTAAATATTGATCGGTTAGAAACCATTGAATTAGAAGCCTCTGATTTTAAAGAATTAATTGATGTTTATGGTGATGATCAGTTGGTAATCGTCAATAAAAAAACACAGGAATTACTCCTTAATCAGTGGATAGATCTTGATGGTGATGGAAAGAATGATCAATGGATTTTCCAAACGAAAATAGCAGCCAATGCTTCTTTAGAATTTGTGGTTCGCCCTCTTAAAGATGAAGAAAATCAACCAACGTCTTCCATCACCACTTACTCTAGATTCGTACCAGAAAGAACCGACGATTATACTTGGGAAAACGACCGTGTAGCTTTCAGAACTTTTGGGCCTGATGCACAACAAAGAACAGAGAATAATCTTAAAGGAGGTACACTTACAAGCGGAATTGATGCATGGTTGAAAAGAGTGGAATATCCTATCATCAATAAATGGTATAAAAACAATTTAGAGAAGCCTGGCGCTTATCATAAAGATTCGGGAGAAGGTTACGATCCCTATCATGTTGGACCAAGTAGAGGTGTAGGAGGAATTGGTTTTTGGGTAAATGATTCTCTGTATACATCAAAGAATTTTTCAGCATATAAAACCATTGCAGAAGGGCCAATTCGTACTGTATTTCAATTGGATTATCAACCTTGGGATGTTGATGGAAAGAGTATTTCAGAAACCAAAATTATCAGTTTGGATTTGGGGAGTAATCTAACCCATTTCAATTCTTCTTTTAAAGTAGATGACAACGATATCCCAGCAGCAGGCATTGGTTTAACTTTACACAATAAGAAAGGAAAATCATTTATCAATACTCAAAAAGGCGTATTTAGTTACATAGAAGACATTGATGATGAAATGTTAGGAGTAGGTATAGTCATCTCTCCTCAATCCATCGAAAAAGCTTTTGATAATAAAAAAGAGTACAAAGATGGCAGTCACCTTCTTGTGGTTACAAAGGCTGAGAAAACAGTAGATTATTATGCAGGTTTTGGTTGGGGTAGAAGTAAACAATTCAACTCAGCAGAAGAGTGGAACTCCTACCTAGAGACTTTTGCTAAAAGAATTCAAAATCCCTTAGAAATTGAAATTTATAAATAGTAGACTAATGTGAAAGTCAACGAACACTAACAAACACTTCAATTACATGTGATTCATCAATTATTTAATTGGCGATACTATTAATTTTTTTGATGGATAATTGTAAATCATTTTCAAAATTAAAAGCTCAGCAGATTAATTTCTACTGAGCTTTTTTTAAAG
Organism: Flammeovirga yaeyamensis; assembly: GCF_018736045.1. Lineage (NCBI taxonomy): Bacteria > Pseudomonadati > Bacteroidota > Cytophagia > Cytophagales > Flammeovirgaceae > Flammeovirga > Flammeovirga yaeyamensis. The sequence continues at coordinate 4,820,424 of NZ_CP076132.1, forward strand.
TTTTTGATATTCACATCATTATTGGAAAATCAAATGCAATTTTCCGTTGATAATCGAACTATTAAATAACACATTTTGCAATTTTGCTTTCCCTCCTATCAGTTTTGCTTTGAGGTTGATATTGGTTTTCGTTGCAAACAATTGATGATAAACTTCTGTCATATCAATTAAAGGGAATAAATCGTGAAGTGTAAATTTTCTTCTGAAATGATAATCGTATGTTATAACAAAATTCGAATTCATTTCAATCACTTCTAGTGTTTCCACATCAAAGGAGATGTGCGGTAACGTTTGGTAATAGTTCTTGTAAATCTTTGTTGCTTTTGGGTAGTCAATAGAATTCGTAAGGCTCATAGTTAATGGTAACTTTTTGTTAAAGTAGATAAGTAATAATGTTAAACGAAAATAGTCAATTGGTTCATTCAAATACATATTTTGTTGAAGATTGCTAAAAAAGTAATATAAACTTCTTTGTATTTTCTAATTTATTGAATGGCTTAAGGTCATAATAAAAAACGGCTTCATAGATTTATACATCTACAAAGCCGTCATTTTTTAAAGTAATTACTTAGTATAACTTCTTTTCCATTCTCACAAACAAGATCCCTTTACGAATAAACGAAGTGTCTGTTTGTTTTAATCCTTCTCTTTCATACAATATTGTGGCCGAAGCTCGAGCATTACACCAAAGTAGTTTTGCTCCTCTACCTTTTGCGATATCAATTACTTTTTCTAAAAGCATTGCTCCGTATCCCTTTCCTTGTTCTTCTATTAATGTGGCGAATTTTCTGAACTGTACATTCTTGTCTTCGTCCATGAATAAAGAAATCACTGAAGTTAATTGATCACCGACAAATAAACCTAAGTGTTGTCCTTTGTCATCATCAGGGATTTTCACATACGACAAAGGTTCATTAGGCCACATTACTTTATGTCGAATGGCCCAAGTTTGAGCCGCATTTATTTCTTTTATTTCAACATTCATACTTCAAAAAAAGCGACTAAAAAGCCGCTTTACAAATTCTTTAATATTTTTCACAAAATAGTGAATTTAGAAAGCAAATTCTATTCTAAGTACCCAAGGTGAATTGTAATAAGAGGTATCACTGTCCCAAGATAAATCATACAACGCAATAATGTTCGCAGCTCCTCTTTCTCCTAGTCTTTGAGAAACACCACCACCAATTAAGAATTGATCTTGCCATTGTCTTTCAGTATATAAAGTATTGCTTCGTGCATCGTAACTTTCTATTCTTTCATAACTAAAGCCATAATATTCTACCTGAGGAAAAATAGTTAATCCATTACTAACATCAATTAAATATCTTGCAAATGGACGAATACCATAATTATGAGTCTCATAGTTAGTACCATAAACAGGGAAGTCTTTTTGTCTGTAATATTCATATACTAATCCCATACCTACATGAAAATTTTCTGTAGCTTTAAAACCAACCATTGGTGATACCAAGATTCTTGTGTAGCGGTTAGAAAATCCTAATCCAAGGCCACCACCAAAAAACATACGATCTCTTAGAGATCCTCCATTATTATTTTGTTGTTTTAAAGCATCTACTTCTTGTTGAGTGGGTTCTTTCAATTGCTTTTGATCTTCCTCTTTCTTTTCTCCAGAGTCGTCTACATAGTTATAGGTCTGAGCAGAAACAGCAATAGAACAAAATAATGCAAAAAATAAAGCAATTGCTTTCATTAAATTTTTCATCTTAGGCGTATATGTTAATTTTATAAGATTCTTGGCTAAGCTTGAACTATAACCATGAACTATTATACAAATTAAGAAAAAAATAACAGTATATAAATATAATGATCGATCAATCTAAGGATTATTCTAATGATCCCTCTTACAAGACACTAAAAAGAATTAGCGGTATTATGGATGAGGCTATCAAAATACCTGGAACACGGTTTACTGTGGGTGCAGATGCACTTATTGGATTTGTTCCTGTTGTAGGTGATACGGTCTCTGTAGCCATCTCAGGAATTGCCTTATTTACCGTTGCTAGGAACGGTTTACCCTACCGTTTAATTATGGCAATGGCATTTAATTTATTGATTGATTATTTGATTGGATTAGTACCTGCATTAGGGGATGTTTTGGATATTTTTTATAGAGCAAACCGAAACAATTTGAAACTTATTGAGGGATACTATGAGAAAAATCCTCAGGCGATAAATCAAGTCAATAAAAGTTCAACAGGTTTGATCGTTTTTACCGCTTTCATCTTTTTGATATTGACGGCAATAATTGTAACGATTGGCTACTTTGTGAAAAGCATTATTTGGCAAACGTTTGGTTGGAGCTAAAGATCCAACAAATATTCCACAAGAACATAAACGTTCGTATAAGGTTCTCTTTCATGAAATTTTAGATGAGAGAGAACTCCTCTTTCAAATACTTCTTCCATTTTTCTCGCTCTATTTATAGCCAAAGGTGTGGTCTCTTTTAACTGTTGATAGTTCTTCCCGTTCTTATGATACCTCGGCACATAATTCTGTTGAATATGTTTGATGACATTCCCACATTTTAAAAAGTGTTTGTTGACATCAAGGTCTTCGTAATGAAGCAAGAACCATATTTCAAAACATATATTTGATATGATCACTCGGATATCATTTTCCCCTGCCATCAATATCACTTCTTCGATATGTTTGTGGTAATCTCGATCAAAAACCAGCCATATGGTTTCATAAGGATTTCCTTTGGTAAGTGCTCTTTTCTTTTTGATAATGGCTTCTCTCACCAATCCTAATGGAGAATGACTTTTTGGTTGATATACTTCTACATCAACAGCCGTTAAATACCGTTTTTTTGAGGCATCCTGCTTTAAACTATTAAAATAGTTTGGCTCTGTTTTCGCTCCCTCGCAGAGGATCAAAACTCTTTGCCTTAATGCTCTGGTTTTATCTCTTCTCCTATTCCTCATTATCACCTCCTACATTAAAATCGAAATCCAAACCAAACGGATTAATTGCTGGCGTACCTCCAAATTTTCCGGTTAAATACCATTCCTCCAAAGGCAATTCTTTCTTTAAATTGGGTACATCAGAAACAGATGATATTTCAGTAATCCCTTCCTCTGATCTCTCTGAAATGAAAACCTGATCAAAACGAAATAAGTCGTTATTTAATAAAGAAGCATCATGGGTAGAAAAAATCAACTGAGCCCTTTTTGGATTCGTTCTTGGATTATGAAACAGCTTGATCAATGCTCTTGTTAAGTGAGGATGCATACTCTGATCCAACTCGTCTATAGCCAATGTGTCCCCAGCTTCTAATACTCTTAAAATTAATCCTCCTAAAGCCACTAGTTTTCTTGTGCCTATGGATTCCTCTTTTAAATCAAATAATATGGGTTGATCGTCTTCTGAATCTTCTGAATGATGTATTGTTTTAATCTGAAACCTTCTCCTACCTTCAAATAGTCCCATCATTTCCGAATCTTCCTGAACAACATCAATTCCTTTAATACCGGTATCAGCATTATTGACCAATTGGGTTAAATTATTGAGGAATCTTCCTGTTTCGTCGTTATTAATATGCTTGGCAATACCTTGCAAGAGGGCATCATCGTACACTGATTTATATAAAATATAAGCTCTTAAATGACTTTTAAAAAAGCCCCAAGGTGCTTCTAATTGCTGTAAACCTAATTGGGCACCTTTAGCCAATAGTAACTGATAGGGCATCACATGACGGGCAATCGACTGCTTATCGCCCTTCATTTTTTTACCAAAAACAACAGGCATATTTTCAGTTCTCTCAAACAATTTGACCCTTCTTTGTTTTGGATAGGAATACAATGCTTCTCTTGTGATACTTTCGGCATCCCTAGATAGTTCATATTCGTATTGAACGCCGTCTAAGGCGATAAATCGGATATAAAATTCTGTGGGCAGTTCTCTTGATAATCGATCTAATCTGAAAGGAACATAGGCTTTTGCTCCTTCTCCAATGGCACTATCATGACCTTCCTGAACCATCACAGATAGTGCTTCTAACGCTCTTAATAAATTACTTTTTCCTGATGCATTTGCCCCAAAAACAACTGCTGAAGCTAATGTTTCTGTCTGTGGGTAATTTTTATGCATCAGCAACCTGTTCTCACATGTGTGTTTTCTTACTCTTGAGGAAGGTAATAGCGATAGTACTTGTTCGTTTTTGATTGACCTAAAGTTGGTCACAGAAAATTCGATTAACATATGTCTCTAGGGTTGTTGATATGCTTCATCGAATATACAAAAAATAAAGGGGATTGTTATTGAGTTCACGATATCAACCATGCCCCCAACAACAATCCCCAATAACTCGAGAGTGCTCTTTAGACTAATTCACCTAATAAAGTACCACCCGTACAATCGTGAACTTTCACCATTGCATAAGTGCCAATTTGAGCATCTCCTTTAGGGAAAACGATCACCTTATTGGCTGAGTTTCTACCTTGGAAATGTTCGTTCGAACGTTTAGAATAACCTTCGATCAATACTTTTTGCGTCTGACCAACATTCAGTGCATTACGCTCAGCAGCGTGCTGACGTTGTAATGTTACGACTTCTTGAAGACGACGTTTTTTCACTTCCAATGGAATATCGTCTTCTAGTTTTTTCTCTGCTAAAGTACCCGGACGTTCCGAATAGAAGAACATGTAACTGAAATCGAATTTTACATATTCCATTAACGATAAAGTATCTTGGTGTTCTTCTTCTGTTTCAGAACAGAAACCTGTAATCATATCAGAAGAGACACCACATTCGTCGCCGAATATTTCTCTAATTTTATCGATTCTATTGATGTACCATTCTCTTGTATAGGTACGGTTCATCAAATCCAATACTCTTGTGTTACCCGACTGTACCGGAAGGTGAATAAACTTACAGATGTTTTCATACTTCTTCATTGTATAAAGTACCTCATCTGTAATATCCTTAGGGTGAGATGTCGAGAAACGAACACGTAGATCTGGAGAAACTTGTGCAACCATTTCTAATAGGTTGGCAAAGTTCACTACCTCTTCTATTTCGTCGGTTTTCTCTTTCTTCTCTAATCGAGCTTTATTATTTTCTTCGTCCGACCATTTGTAAGAATCAACATTCTGACCTAACAGTGTTACTTCTTTATATCCTTGATCGAACAATTCTTGTGCTTCTTTTACAATAGAATGCGGATCTCTAGAACGTTCTCTACCTCTAGTAAATGGCACCACGCAGAAAGTACACATGTTGTCGCAACCTCTCATAATAGAGATCATTGCAGTAATACCATTCGAGTTTAGACGTACTGGAGCAATATCAGCGTATGTTTCGTCTCTCGACAAGAATACGTTGACACCTTTATCGCCTTCATCTACATCGCCCACTAACTTTGGAAGGTCACGGTAAGAATCGGGTCCAGCCACGATATCTACCATTTTCTCTTCTTCTAAAAGCTGTGTTTTCAAACGTTCGGCCATACAACCAAGAACACCGATAATCATACCCGGCTTTCTTTTCTTGATTTTATTAAAAACCGTCAGTCTTTTTCTTACCGTTTGTTCTGCTTTTTCACGAATAGAACACGTATTTAAGAAAACAAGATCTGCTTCCTCTACATCCTTTGTGGTACCAAAGTTATTCTCTTGCATTACTGAAGCCACAATCTCCGAATCAGAGAAGTTCATTTGACAACCGTAACTCTCGATGTAAAGTTTTCGCTGACCTTCTTTGGCCGTATCTTCTGTGACTTTTACCTCACAAGAGACCGCTTTTTGATCAATATCATCTCCTACAAGATTGATATCCTTAATTAAATCGCTCATTACTTTAGGAATTTAAGACAGAAGGTTGAGGATTTTCAGTCCTCCTATTTCTGAGCTTAATGATTCATTATTTGTTAAACGAGGACAATTCTTTTGATGCGTTCCGAATCGACATCAAATACTCGCCCTGCCAATAAGTGTTTGACTTGCAAAAGTAATACATCAAATAATAATCGGCAATAATGTTTAGAATTGATTGGTTTTCAAGCGTCTATCAAATAACTACTTCAGCAAGTTTGGCTCATTTATTATAGGTCTAAAATTCACCTAATTAAGGGGTATATTTGTCAATAAATGCGAATTGATGTAACCTTTTGATATGTACATACAATAAATTAGTTAACATTGATTAACGAGGTTGATAATATAGTGTAAATTGAACAATTTGTGTATGCTTAACTATGATCTAAATAAATCGATCAAAGTCAATTATTATGAACCTCGAATTGACTTAAACTACTGAATTTAAACTTTACTAATCACTTGACTTCTATAAATAGAAACATATTATTATTGTGTGCGGTTATACTTCCAAATTTACTTCACGCACAATTACATAGGATGAACCTTCATGCATGGCCTACACATCATGCCCCAAAAGTGGATGGTGTTTTGGATGATGAGGTGTGGAAGGATCCTTTAAATATGACGAATCTGACCGCTAGTTTAAATGGGCATTACTTAAACGATGACGAGTCTAAAAAATATTACTATGAAGGTCATTTTACTCAAAACTGGCCAAATAACAACGAAAAATCGTCTCAAAAAACTAGGGTGCAAGTAGCTTATGATGATTACGCTATTTACATCATGGCACAAATGTATGATACAGCCCCAGATTCTATTCGTACCAATTTAGGTGGACGTGATTCAGGATCGGGTGCTGCAGATTCTTTTATTGTTTCTTTTGATACTTATAACAAACAACAAGACTGTTTTGAGTTTGAAGTGACTGCCTCAGGAGTACAATCTGATAGAATTCGAGGTACCTCTGGTTGGGACGGCAACTGGAATGAAGTATGGTCTTCTGCTGTTCAAAAAAATGAAGAAGGATGGGCATGTGAAATTGCTATTCCTTATAGAGCTTTGAGAATGCCTAATGCTAAAGAACAAGTTTGGGGTATCAACTTTGGACGTGTCATTCGCAGATATAACGAAACTTCTTTTTGGAATAATGTTGATGCTGAAAAACAAGGTTACGTAAATCAGTTTGGCTCTTTAAGAGGATTATATGATATCAAACCTCCATTACGTTTAACGTTATCTCCTTATGTAAGTAATGTTGTAGTGGGTAAGCAAGGTTCTTCTAAAGTAGCCAATACATTTTCTGGTGGAGCCGATCTAAAATTGGGCTTGGGACAAAGCTTTACATTAGATGTTAGTTTAGTTCCTGATTTTTCTCAAGTACAAGCAGATAACGAGGTACTCAACCTTTCTGCTTTTGAAGTTCGATTCGGTGAATTCCGAAACTTCTTCACTCAAGGCACTACGATATTCAACCGTTGGAATCAATTTTACTCAAGAAGGATTGGACAAAACCATAATGCTCCTTCTGATGACCTCCTGAGAGAAAACGAAGAGTACAGATATAAACCTACAGATGCACCTTTGATCAATTCTATCAAATTAACTGGTAGAACTGAAAAAGGCCTTGGGGTTGGTATTCTTAATTCAGTTACCAATTCTACTTTTGGTATTATAGAAGATACATTATCAGGTACAACAAGAACTGTTGATGCCGATCCTGTCACCAACTTTAATATTCTGGCTATCGATCAGAACCTTCCTAATAACTCAACTATTGGTGTTATCAATACAAACGTTTATAGAGGTGAAGGATACAAAAATTCCAATGTCACAACGGCACATACGAATTTATACGATAGAAATAATCGTTTTCAATTTAGAGCTATGGGTGCTTTAAGTCAGGAATTCTTTGCTGATGAAGTGAATGAACAAGGTGTTACTACAGAAAATGCACATACAGTGTTAGGACATCGATTTGATATCGCACATGCTAAAGTTTCTGGTAATTGGAGATATTGGCTATCTACAAATGTGGAGTCAGATACATACAATCCGAATGACTTAGGCTTTAATGGATCGAACAACGCCATTAACTTCCGTGCAAATACCCAATGGAATCAGTTTAAAGCCAGAGGCATTTATCAAAGATTTTGGGGTAGAATAGGTTACGACGAAGATTATTTATACAACCCTCAAGTTTTTACAAAAAGACGTGTTTGGGTAGATGGTGATATGCTTTTCAAGAACTTTTGGAGTGTTTATGCCAACGCCTCAATTACTCCAGGTATGAGTTACGATTACTTTGATCCTAGAGAAGAAGGGTACCGTTTTAAACGTTATCAATCTCATGATGCCGGCGTGACAGTAAGTTCAAACGGTAGTAAAAAATATTCTATCAGTATTAGAGCCTCTGTATGGCAAAGACCAGAGTTTAATCAGCTTGATGATTATTACAGATATGGACAAACATATAGAGTAAATGATAAACTCGATCTGAATCATCAAATTTCTTGGAATAAGCAGAGAAATGAAAAAGGGTATGCCACTACATTAAAAGATGAAAACGATGATGTAGAATCTGTTATTTATGGCGACCGTGAAGTAAAGACTTTAGAAAATAATTTCTGGACTTCTTACATCTTCAACCCTAAAATGTTCTTGACTTTTAGATTGAGACATTACTGGAGAAGAGTAAATTATAACCACTTCTACGACTTATCGAAAGAAGGAGATTTATTCCCTACCGAATACGATGACATCAATGAAGATGGAGAAAAAGAACACGATGCCAACTACAACAACTTTAATGTTGAACTTACTTATAGCTGGGAGTTCTTGCCAGGTAGTTTCGTTACTGCGATGTGGAGAAATCAGTTAGGTCATAATACACACAACTCTCATTATAATTTCAGAGAGAACATCGACGAACTTTGGAAAGAACCTCAAGTAAATACTTTGTCAGTAAGATTAATGTATTTCTTGGATTACCAACAGGTGAAGAAAGGATTAAAGAGAATGTAATTTTATCGCGTAAAATTATATACACAACAGCCTCAGATTTCTCTGAGGCTGTTTTTTTTACTCTACTGGTAACTTTAGATAAAAATTATCATCAGATGATTCAATCCATTCTCTCAAGTATGCCCTATGTCTATTTAATTGTTTAGTATAATTGGCATCTTTTGATAGGTTTTTCAATTCTCCAGGGTCATTTTTGATATCAAATAATTGCTCTCTATTTTCCCCTTTATCAAATATGAAATACTTATAATCTTCTGAAACAACCATTCTACCTATATAAGGAGTTTTATCTTCATTAGTAAAACCTGGCTGAATCATTTCTGAAATAACATAATCTCTATTGATCATTTCATTAGTATCGATCACTTTTGATAAGTCTTTTCCCAATCGATCTTCAGCATCAATTTCTGCTAATGAACAAATAGTAGTATATAGATCTAAACCACTATTTACCAATGTCTTTTTATCTATTATTCCTTTTTTAATTTTCCCTTTCCATGAAATTATAAAAGGGACATTAATAGATTCTTCATAAAATGTCATTTTTTGATTCCACTGATGTGCGGCATGACCGTCTCCATGATCTGCTGTATAGAAGATAATAGTATTATCTAACTTGCCCTCCTTTTCTAGTGTATTCACTAAATTATAAACATGACGATCTACCATTTCTACTAATCGATCATAACCATACATATACTGTCTCCATTCTTTTTCTTTCCAATAGGCAACAGGATGTTTTCTGTACATTTTCATGTCGGTGGAATCTGGACTTCGTCGAACGTAAAAACCTTCAGCTTCATCCTTAGGGATTTCAAAATTATCAGGTAATGGAGGACATTGATCTAAAGGAACATTATGATTCACAGGTTCATCGTGATATTTATCTTTTAGATTTGATATTTTCCTAGCTAACCCACAACAATCGTGAGGATTAAGGTAAGAAGTCACCATAAAAAATGGCTTATTGTGTTTCTTTTTCACAAAGTTCACCGATAAATTTTGAGTTTCTTTATCTCTTCTAGAATCTTTATAAGTATCGAAACCATGCCACTCTTCTGTTGATTTCATTTTAGTAGATGCTACATGCCATTTCCCAAAAAAGGCTGTCTCATACCCATTGTTTTTCATTTTATGACCTATCGATTCATAAGATGTGGTCATTTCAGAACTTTTACTTGGCATTACACCAGTGATCATTGCTGCTCTTGATGCCATACAAACTGGGTAAGCACAGTATCCTCTTGTAAATGTTACTCCATGATCTGCCAATTTATCAATTCCAGGAGTATTTAAATATGGATACCCTGTTTGTGTCATAAATTTCCCAGAATGCTGATCTGTGATAATCACCAAAATATTAGGTTTATCCTGAGCAACTGAAAAAAATGGCAACAGTAATACTATAAATTGAATTATTAATTTCTTCATTTCTTATCAGATTCAAATGTTCGACTCTTGATCAAAAGATTGAATTAAGGCATATACTCTTTCATTCAAATCTTTCATTTTTATCATTAGATCCTGATAAGGTTCATATTTATAATCAATAATTCCTTTATTAGAATCTGTATTTGATAATTCTGCATTTTTCATTGTTGGATCATTATCAATGTATTTAAACCAATGCCAACCCACACAATTCTTGTTTTTCATTAGACCCAAAGTATAATTTTGGTAGAATAGACCTCTATCGTTTTGTGTCTTCACCACCCATCCTGCTCCGGCATTATTAGGCAAACCAGTATCATCTGATTTAGTGTACCACTCTGTAATCATAAAAGGCTTTTGTGTCCACTTTTCCCAATCATTCATTTCCTCTTGTTTTGGTGTCCATCTGTGATAATAATTTACAGAAACGACATCAACATATTTTCCATAAGCTGTCATGAACGACTCGTTATTCTTTTCTGAGGTATATAATCTTATTCCCAAGATCAAATGGTTTGGGTCTACGGCTTTAATTGCATTTGTCACTACTTCCATGTAGGTAGAAATCGTATAGGCTAAGAATTGATCTCTAATTGCATCATCAATTTCTCCTTTTGATATACTATTCTCTTCCAGCCAATTTTTTGCAGCAATATATCCTTCATCACTTGGATCATTTTTAAGATATCCATCTAAAATATTTCGTTTAAATGGCATTTCATTATCAGTAAAATAACCTAAAAGATTATCGTCATTTTTGTATTTTGGTAATTCGTTTTTTACAAACTCAAAACAAAATTCTTCGAACCCTTTGTCAAAAATAAATGGGGCATTGTTCGGGTACCCTAAATGACCAGGAACAGCATAAGTACCTCCTCTTTTTTTGCCATACTTCCCCATTAAACTAAGGTTTACAGTATAGGAAATATGTGTTCCTTTTTCTGAATTGTTCGTTTGGATCGCTTTATAATTAGACCAAGAACCCATTCCATTAAAGCCATTTTGCCATAACAAATCTGCTGTTGCTTCCATCCAATTAGATGTGGTAGCATATAATGTTCTAAATGCTTCCTTATTTCTATCAGATTTTCCTTTATTTATAGAATTAACAGCTTTATGAATATACTTATGGCCTAGCGGATCAATAATCCACCATCTTCCATCAATTTTTTGAGTTCTAAAATAACCTGTAGATTCGAACTTTTGTTCTATTTCTCCTCCGTATTTATCTAACTTTGTTGTCTTTAGTTTATTTAAATCTAAATGATCCAAAGTTTGGGTATCCATTAATTCCCAATCACCTAAATAAGAAGGCTGACCATTTCCAGGATAGATCTTTTTCCTTACTTCTACTTTAAAGGGTTCATCATGTACTTTTTTTTCACAGCTAAAAAGTACATTGATAATTAGCAACCCAATACCCACTTTTAGTAATTGATTCATTTTTTTAGCATTAATAATTTTTATATAATCGAATTGCACTAATCAGTGATTTGTCTTTAATAGACTTACAGTTAATTATTATTCCTTGGCCATCTACCGCCTTTACTTGGAATTTCTTGATTACAGCTCTCGCCCCGCCAAATTCTTTCGCTAAATTCAGTTCTTCTTCAACTAACTCATCATTAATTAAAATTGAAAATACGCGCTCATTTATATTTTCTTCGACTTTATCATTACCTAAGTTGTAAGCCAATGCTTCTTTATCTGATTTAGCTAAAAGTTCAGCAAAATGTAATTCTACTGTATAAAACCCATCTTTAACATCAAACTTAAATGCCTCTAAATCCATTCTATTTGTTTGATAGATAGGATCATTCTTAGTTCCATAAATTTCCAAATCAGAAGCTGGCATACTTCCATATTTAGTTTTCACTTTAAATGCCTCTCCACCGATATACCCCCAACTACCTGATGTATATTCTTTTTCTGGAATCCATATTTGATTTAATGTTTTATCATGATAATACCTTGTTGATCCTAGATCTACGTTTATTTCATATAATGGTACATCAGATGATGTAAAGCTCTCGGGAATCATTCTGAACTCTATATCCAACATATCGATTAATAATTCTCCTGACTTTGCAACAATCTGATTATTACCATCTTGGAATGGCACATTAAATGTTGCTTTTCCTAGAGTGACTTTTTGTTCTCCCAACTCTTTCCCATTTACACTTAAAGTCACCTTCTCCTGATTTGAATAAACCACTACAGGTTGCTTGCAGATACCATTTGATTCTTGACCAGAACGAAGAGTCCAAGTTCTGTCCCCAATTTTTAAAAATGGTTCTTTTAAGAAATTCGCTTGATATAAGTAATAAGTATCTTTTGGTGTTCTATCAGTTGTAGTTATCCCTTTGCTATTAATATGAGGTGTTGCATAACCTCTTAGCTCTGAATGGAAATCATTAATATTCCAGATCGCGGCTCCTGCTATAAAATTACGTTCCAATATCGCTGGTAAATAATGTTCATGATACAGGTTTCCATATTCAACAGTGTAATCAAATCGTATCGGATTAAAGCTATGTAAATCAGCATGTACATCAGCACCATACTCTGTTACCATCATCACTTTATCTGGGTAGAGCGCTTGATATTTATCTAAGAATTTTTCAAAACCACTGAATTTACCACCATACCAGCCAGAGTAAAGGTTCCAACCCATAATATCAGGAATAGCACAAATTTCCGCTTCATGATATGCTCCTGAGCCATGATGAGCATTCATTGTATAACGCTCTTCATCCAATTCCTTAACGGTGTTTTCTAATAATTGTGTTAGCTCTTTAACCTTAACTAAGTACTTTTTATGACGCTCTTTGTCTTTTTTGAAAGGTGGTCTTAACAGAATTTCATTCATATATGCCCACATAATCACTGAAGGATGATTTCTATTTTGATGAATCATTTCCTTCACCATATGCACTGAATTATTTGTAAACTCTTCGGTTTCTGTAATAGCATTTACTAGAGGTATTTCTACTGAAGTTAAAATCCCTAATTTATCACACATTTCCATCACCACAGGATCTTGTGGATAATGTGATACTCTTAGGAAGTTTCCTCCCATTTCTTTTAATAACTTGATATCTCTCACATGTAACTCATCTGGAAGCGCATTCCCTAATCCCTCAAAACATTGATGACGATTAGTACCTATCAATTTCAAAGGTTCCCCATTTAATACAAACCCATTCTTTACATCAAAAGAATACCACCTAAAACCAACAGAACTAATAAAAGAGTCTAATTCTTTACCTGACTTTTCATCAATAATAGATAAATGAAGTTGATATAAATTTGGAGTTTCAGTATTCCACAGTAATGGGTTATTAATCTCAAAAGTCTCATCTATTTCTTTATCAGCAGATTTCACCAACTTTTGTTTTTTGGCACTTTGATATACTACTGATTGATTCGGGGCTATTAATTTACACTTTAAAGTTACTGTTTGATTTGTAGTTAAAGTGTTATTAATATGGCCTCTAAACCTTACTGAGGCTTTATCTTTTGTCACATTTGGTGTGTTAATATGAACAGTAGCACCTGCATATTCATCCTTTTTCCAATGAATCTTATTTTTGACTTCTAGAAAAACATCTCTATAAATACCTCCGAAAAATGTAAAGTCAGCTGATAGTGGAGCAATATTTTCATCATAACTATTGTCTACTTTAATGATCATTTTATTCTGCTCACCAAATTTTAAATATTGATGTACATCAAAAATAAATCGAGTATATCCACCTTTGTGTATTCCAACTTCAACATCATTTATAAAAACCGTAGCTACTTGATTCACCCCTTCAAATAACAACGATAAATCCTTGTCCTTATAGTTTAAAGGAATAAAAATTTCTTTTTTGTAGTAACCAATTCCTCTAAAATATCCACTTTCTTCATCCACTGCATCGATGTTATTCCAAGTATGTGGAATATTTACTTTTGTACCATTTACAGAGTGATCATACAAATGGGCAATCCATTCTTTTTCTGTGAAGAATTCCCAGTTCGAATTTATTGATTTCTTCACTGCCCAGCTCGGCTGGATTCCAATAAAAAAAGTACAAATTAATATTATTAGGTTTAATCTCATTTTGATCATACTATTATAAATAAATGATTAAAAGGCTAGTTCTTGAAAGAACAGGGAAGAGAATACCCTCCCCTGTTTCTATTCATTTTCGATAATAATTGTCGTTTTCAGTTAATTGATGAAATAGTTTGCTAAAGCGATTTATATTTTATTACCTCCTTATTGACTTCATTCCCTTTACAGTCAAAGTGAACAAACTCAATAGTAGGAATATTATTTTCTCTGAATACATTTACTGCTACAAAGCCACCTTTTACTCTTAGAAATTTATGTTCTGGGCGTACATCTTCTTGTTTCCAACCTTGAGCATGATTATCTGATGTGGCTCCTTGGCTAAATTCGAGCAGACCTGTTTCTTGATCTTCTGATACATATTGCCAATGTCTATCACCGTTTACAACATAGATTGTATTTTCTCCCAAAAACTTTCTTAACCATTCACCTTCTGTTTTAAACGAAGCATTCGCATGGTTATCCGTTTTACCCTTCACTCTATCTGGGCCTACAATTGGAGTAGGAGAAAGCAATACCTTAAAAGTAGCATCAGAATTTTTAACTGTTTCTTTTAACCAAGCGATCTGTTCTTTTCCTAGAATTGTTTTTTCTGGCGAATCAGGTGACTTATTTTCACTTCTAAACTCTCGGCCTTCAATAAGCCAAATTTGAAGGTCTTGCCCCCACCTAAATGTTCTATACGGTGTACCATAAAGTGGTGCATTTTCTCTCCAAACTTTTAGACCGTCATAGAATGTGAATTCTCCAAGAGGTTTAATTTTAGGTGTAGCATCGTCTTTTAGCATGTCGTGATCATCTTTTTCAAGATACAATGGAACATTTGCATAAAAGTCTCTAATTGATGGCCAACCATTGATTGCTCCCCATTTATGTCTTGCTAGTTCAATGTTATATGACATTGGACCAGGTTTATCGTAATACACAAAATCTCCTGTTTGACAATGAAATTGAGGATTTAGCTTGGCCATCGCATCATATGTATTAAATCCTCTTTCAGGATGATCATAATCCCAAAAATATTGACAAGATGTGGAAGTAAAAGTTACAGGAACTATTTGATGATCCATTGGACTAGTTGTAAAACTTCCTTTAATTGAAGTTTTAGGACTTTTAAAGTTCTTTCTTCCTTCGATAAGAACATCATACTTCGTATTTGGTAACAAACCGCCAATTTGCTGTTTGAAAGTATAATCTTCATAAGAGGAGACATGAGTCCAATCGCCTTTTAATGTATCTTTTTCTGATATTAATGTTATTCTAACTCGACCAAAAGTCCCTGCCACATGACCGTCCATTTTTGAAACTTCCATATCATTATCAAAATCTATTGGGCTGCAAAAAGGTGCTTCTTTTTGTTTATGCTGAATAGGTACTGGAAATTCAGCCTTACAAAGTCTTGTTAGAATTACTACAGAGTTTTGTGTTACTTCACCAATTTTAAATCCATTTGTAAAGTAAACTTTATCCTTGTCTCCTGCAGAAACCGAATATTGCAGGAGAATAAGAATTGTGGTTATAATTAGTTTAAAGCTTAATTTAATTTTCATTTTATTTAAAGTTTAGACAGATTTAGTTGAATTAGTAAATACCAAAACTCCACAAAATGGAGCTTTGATATTATCTATTTAGTAGGTATAGTCAGCTCCGTCTCTACTCATAAGCCAAGAATTTTTCACTTTTTCCAACTCTTCTTTCATCTCTTCAAATTCTTTTGGAAATTTTTCTGAAACATCTGTAGTTTCATATGGATCATTCTTTAAGTCATACATCACCATAGTTTGTTCTTTCTTATCTGGGATACAGATTTTAAATCTTTCTCCAATAAGAGCATAAAGGTCAATTCCTTTATATAATCTTCTAAAACCTGAAGCAATATATTTGTCTCGAGGCATATCTTCTCCTTCAAATACTGGTACCAAACTAACGCCATCGACCTGAGGTTTTTTTGGCATTTTAGTTCCTGTTAACGCTAAAATTGTTGGTAACAAATCATTGGTAGAACCTCTAAATTCATTTACCACTGTACCTTTTGCAAAATGTGAAGGCCATTCAGCAATAAATGGAACTCTTAGCCCACCTTCCCACATTTGATGTTTATGACCTCTATAAGGTCCAGCAGATGCTGCTCCTTTTTTCATCTGACTACCACATGCACCATTATCACTAGTGAAAAGGATGATTGTATTTTCATCTAAACCTTTTTTCTTAAGGAACTTTTTTAAACGGCCAATTTGCTCATCCATTGCAGTAATACATCCGTACAAATGTCTTTTATCAATATTGTCAACATTCTTGTACATTTTCAAGTATTCAGGTCCAGCAACAACTGGCTCATGAGGTGCATGGAACCAAATTGTAGCTAAGAAAGGTTCGTCATTTTTAGCTGCTTCTTCAATAAATGGAATCGCTCTATCCATAATAATTCTGCTATCATCACCGTCAAGGTTTTCAGTAACCATTTCTCCATTTTCAAAATATCTTGATCCTCCCCAAGATCCATCTTTTTTAGCACCAAATCCTTTCCATCTTTCAGGAGTTTTAGTTGGATCCCATGTTGGAACTGCACTTTTTGTAGCAAAATAGTGTTCGAAGCCATGGAATGAAGGTGGTGAATAATATCCTCTTGATTCTACCTTATCGGGTTCAATCCAACCTAAATGCCATTTTCCAAAGAAACCAGTCTTATAGCCATCTCCTTTTAAAATCTCTGCAACCGTTTTTTCTGCGGGACGTAACGCAGCGGTATGTGCTGCTAAAATACCTGTTCTAAATGGATCTCTTCCTGTTAAACAACTTGCTCTTGAAGGTGAACATAAAGGTGATGCTGCATAAAATTTAGGCATAGTAACACCATTTGAAGCCATTTTATCCAAATGTGGTGTTTTGATAACATCATTACCATTGAAACCAACATCTCCCCATCCTAAATCATCCGCCATTATCATAATAACATTTGGCTTCTTCTTAGTCGATTTTGCATCCTTTTGAGCGTATAATTGATAATTTAAACCAACTACAGCGATAATTAGTATCCAGAATTTATTCATTGCTCTTAGTTTTAGTTCTATACAGTTGATATGATCTCTATTTAAAAAATATGTAAAAGTCACACCATATAATCTACTTTAAAGTGATAATTAGTAACAGAATGCACTCTTAAATAAATAAGAGTACATTCTGTTATGATATTATTAGTCTATCATGATTCTTTTTACAATTAAGCCATTTTCTGTCTTAATTTTCATGATATAAATTCCTGTTTTTAAGGTACCTCCGATATAAAAATGTGTTTGATTTTTAATAGTAAATACCTTTCGTCCATTCACAGTATAAATATCCGCCTCAAAAGGTTCTTCTAAACCATTAATTTTCAGCATATTTTTCACTGGGTTAGGATAAATAGTCACTTGATTATTATCCCCAATGATACCCGTCGGTCCTTCTTCATTAGAAATTAATGTTGCTTCGATTTCTATAGATTTTGCAGTTACAGCATTAAAAGAATAATTATATTTCTCTGTTGCTACTGCTTCAATCATTTCAACTCCATTAATCAATAACTCTTCAAAAAATTGGTTATCATTAGTCAAAATCTCAAGTTCAACCATACCATCAGTTCCCATTTCTGGCTGTATAAGATCTCCGCTTGACAATTCTTTACCTTTATAAAGAACTCTTACATTATCAGTGAAAGTGATAGGTACTTCAATCACATCCACTTTTATTCCAATATCATCTATACCCAGACGTGGGTTATTTAGTGTTGGATGAGTATCGTTACCATATTGGAACTTGATCATGACATTACTTTCATAAACATCAATCTCATCCATGGTTAAAGGATCTGATTTATCTTCATCCTCATATGCAGGGAATATTCCATCATTAGGAGTATAAGTTTTTAACTCTTCCCATGTTTCCCCTCCATTTGTACTCTTACTTACCACTAATTTCTCGGTCATATCAGTTTTACCAAATCGCCCAGCAAAAGATAATTTACCAATACGTTCTATTGTTGGAGTGATTAGATATCCAAACTCATCTTTACTTTCAGAATAGTACATTCTAAAAATATTATCACCAGGATAAAGTCCATGATTTCCTTTATCTCCTACATAATTAGCTCCACCTGAAGTCCAACCTGTTGGAATCTTATCTGATCCTCCTCCTTTTAAGAAGCCAATTTTATATTGATGATATTTTGAACGATAAACGGTTACTGTATAATCTTGAGTCGTATACCCATTAGCTGCAGTTACTGTAAAGTTCATTTCCCCTGCTTCTCCAGGAAGAGGAGATGGTTGATTATGAATTGTTACAGTTGCTCCCATAGCTCTTGGAGTTATGTTCACAAAGATATCTTCAAAAACCCCAATTGAATCGTTTGCTATATATGAGAATAAATCATCTGATGATAAAGTAAACTTTAACTCTTCATCAGATACAGTTCTTGTATCCGTTGATATCGATGAAATTCGAACATCTGATAAATCAGAATTTTCTTTTATCAACATTACATCATCCAAAATAAATACTCCTTCTGTGGTTGTCCCTTCAGGTATATTACTTTCGAATTTCATGTAATACTCTTTATCACCACCATTAATTGTGATATTTTCTTCAAGAACCTTGTTTGCGTTAATCAACTCTTCATGAGATATTTCCCAATATTTTTCCCATGTCATTTGATCCTCACTAATCGATACGCTAAACATAGCACCTTCGATAGCATCTTCTTCATCCATTGGTTTTAACTTGAAAGATAACTCTCCCATTTTTTTAAATGATACAGGAGATTCTATAGAGGATATATCTCTACCGAATAAAGCACTATATCCATCAATACTTCCTTCAAAAATACCTAGAACACCATATCCTTTTTGAATCCACCATTGGAAATCGTTACCTGCTCCGTCTTCGAAGTTATCTTCGAATAAAACTTCGATTGGAGTATGATATTCAAACTCAGAATAGATGGTTAAATCATCAATCCATAAGCGACAGTCATCATGAATATCAGGCTGACGATCTATTGTTGGAGTAAATACGATTTGAACTGATTTATCGGTATCTATTTTATATTGGAAATATCTCCATTCATCATCAGCAAGTAACGATCTATCTATTACGTCTAATTTAATGCGGTCACCATTAGAAGATACGGCTTCCACTAATAATTCAGTCGCACCAAAAGGCGCTTCAATAAATGCCCAGAATGATAAACCTTTAACATCTTCATATTCAGGGCTTGTTAAATGACCTTGATTACCTTCCTCACCTCTTGTAAACTTTAAAGCACCATTTCCCAAGAAATCACCATGACTTGACATTGGATCAGGTATATTGCTTGAAATCATTGTGGACTTAGAACTCCAACCAATAGGTGCAGTTTGTCCATCTTGTACAGGAAAACCTGTTTGGAAGATCACATTAGATTCAAATTTATAAAGAGTGAAATGATAAATACTTGTAATCGTCTCATCTATAGACGTTACTTCTATAACCACATCTTTATATGCATTATCACCTTCTCCTTTATTCTCTTGAGTGACTTTTACATTACAATCCGGATGATTTGCTACTCCTTTAATGTCTAATTCAGCTGTTATATCATCCGTATTGATAAAGAAAGTAAAATCTCTTTCTTCGATATTAAACCCAGGAATTCTTTGTCCATCCAAAGTCACCATACCTAAAGTGGCATCTGTTTGATAACCTTGTAAGATGCCATCGACATCGAAATCATCGTTTATTTCTTCTACCCATTCTTTAAGATATCCACGCATCATAGCCAATTTTTCAGCATAAGCAGGATCTCTATCGAATGACTCCATTTCTCCTGGATCTTTTTCTAAATCATGAAGAATTTCTCTATGGAAACCACCATCAAATAATACGTACTTTAATTCTTTTGTAACCACCATACGGCCAGTAATCGTACGAGCTGGAAGAGGATTGTAAACGTGCTGATAAAGTTCACTAACTAAATAATCTCTTTTAACTGCTTCTTTACCTCCATTATTTCTAAGAATATTTCCAGAAAGATCCTGACCAGCTAAATGACTTGGTAATTCACCACCAGCAATAGATACTAAAGTTGGATAAATATCTACCAACGATACTATACTTTCATCATCAATAACATTTGGAGTAGTTTGGCCTTTCCATGACATAATGTATGGAATATTCATCACCTCCTCATAAAAACATTTTTTTGATGACCAACGGTGTGCTGCCACTCCGTCACCATGATCTGTGGTATATACTATCAACGTATTTTCTAATAGACCTTCTGCTTCAAGAGTTTCATAAATGTGTCCAACGTGATTATCAATTTTTTCAACCAATAATTCATAACCATATAAATATTGCCTCCATTGATCTATTGTCCACCACGATGTGTGGTTAGAATCCCAATGCTCTGAACCCGGTACTGGATAACGTCTAGCATAATATCCTTCAGGTTCGATAAATGGAATCTCAAAGTTATCGGGAAGTGGAGGACATAATGCCGGATCATGATCATGTGGCACTTCACCATCAGTGAAATCAATTTTATAATCAAAATTGGAAATGATACGTGCTAATTCACAACAGTTATGAGGATTTAATAAAGATGTTACCAAGAAAAATGGTTTATCTTCATCCTTATGATCTTGGATATACTGAATACTTCTATTAGTAACATCTGTATCGTTGTGTTTCAATTTTTCATATTCGTCAAATCCATTCCATTCTAAGCTTGTCTCATATTTTGTATTACCAATATGCCACTTACCAAAATAACCAGTATTGTACCCGAGATCCTTCACTGCTTTACCTAACGATAAATAATCTGTCTCAGGGCTTCCTTGGCTTGGCATACGACCTGTAAAAATTGATCGTCTAGATGAAATACAAACAGGGAAACTACAGTAACCTCTATTAAATACTACACCATTATCAGCCAATTTATCAAACCCAGGTGTTTGTATACTATGACCTTTATAAGGCATAAAATTACCAGCATGTTGATCTGAAATAATAAAAATGATGTTTGGAGGAGGAACATCTCCTACTTCTTCATAATTAAAAGTTGCTTCTATTTTAAGGTTTTCATAATCAACATCAAATTGATGAGAAAGGGTATATTCACTTTCTCCTTCTGCCTCATTAACCTCGCTTCCATTTACAAGTAATTGAGTAATTACTTTCCCTTCTGGAGCCTGAATTAAAAGTTCTTTTTCTTCACCTTTTAAAGACGTGATTGAATTTGCTACAGAGGAATTTAATTCAAATTCATCAATGACAATTTTTCCTTCACCGTTATAATCAATATTCAGGATACCAATTTCTATATTGTATATTTTTGATAATACCTTTTGTGCATATTTCTGTCCCAACAGCAATTGTGATTTTGTATCAAAATGTGCGTCATCTCCATCAATATGTTCCAAATTCGTATTTTCAACATAGTCAGAGTTTTCAATTTGATCACTAATTCCTGTAAGCATCTCATTAAAATCTCCATATTTTGGAGTTTCTTCACCAATTCTATTCCAACCACCTAACTGTCCTGCAATAAAATAAGCATCCTGATTTTCCAAAATCGATCTGAGTTGATCAACAAATGTATTTAAACTGGACAGATAAGTATCTGGTTTAGAACTATCCGCTTCTCCTTGATGCCATAGTATAGATTTTACTTCTCCAAACTTAGCTACTTCTGCAATTCTAGATTTCAAAGGAGCAGAATACTCTCCTGTTGAAAACTGAGCAAGTGATGTACCCCCTCTAGCATTTACAATCAAGCCTATTTTTTTATCTGTATAAGCCGATACTGTTTTAGCAAATGCATAAGACGGGCTTACTCCTTGATATTGTGCTTCTTTTAGAATATTAGAAAATTGGTTCATTGGATTAGAAGCAGCTGTCCAATTATTGATCTTATTTAGTAAGAAAACGTTATCTATTTCGCCACTTACTTCTTCAGTAATTTCTGCACGACCTGCCATATTAGACTGACCTAATGCCACATAAATATCCATTTCTGGAGCTTTATTAAAAACTAAAGTAACTTTTCTTGAAGATTGATCTGGAGCCGTAATTGTAATTGTTGCTGTTCTTTCTTCTAATGAACCTTGAATATTTTCAGATTGATCGATTGTAATTTGAGCTAATTCATTTTTTAATTCAACTTCAACAAATGCTTCCGTTTGATTATAAGGAACATCAACTTCTAATGTTTCCATTGTATTCTCATAAGCAGAAATAAGGTGCCCATTCACTTTTACAGCAGTGATGGTTAGGTCATTCTCCTCACTCGGTAAATTAGCAATATCTTCCCACGAAGTACCAAAACGTAATTCATCTAAAATCAACGATTCTACACCGTCTCTTCTTTGTCTTAAAATGATAGAAGACAATGCTCTATCATCTCCATTTGAAGTCATCACATCCGCTCCTTGAGGTTCTTCTAAAGTCGGATCCGGATTAATAAATAGTTCTACTTCATCATTATCATCTCCTTCAATAAATGAATATTTCATTACTAGAAGATGTGCTACATTTTTTTCACATTCTACAGATGCCCATACTGATTCTTGTCCCTTATCTAAACCAAAGATTACTTTTCCATCCTGAACTTTGGCTAAAACTCGACCTCTTAATACTCTGGCTTTATCGCTTGGATTATTTTCTCTTGGGCTGAAAAACATATCACCATCAACATCATCTCCGGAAACGGATACTAACATCGAAAAATATAATTCCCCTTCTGAATAGGTACCCTCCAAACTTCTATATGCATTTTGAGCATTATTTGCGCCATTGACTAATTCAATAGCATTTCCTGATGATGGATAACCATTATAAGACAACCCTACTTCTGTGATTTTTATTGGAGAAACTTCTATGCCCTCCTGAGTAATTGCCCACCCTGTCACAGGATCAATTACCTCTTCATCTTCACTTGGATTTTCTACTAGTAACCTATTACTGGGATAGTCAAAGCTTTCTTCCAGTATTCGTTGACTAAATACATTTATACTGCTACTTATATAAAGTAGCAGTATAAAGAATAAACTTTTATTCATATTCAAAAAATTATAGTGTGTTTATAAGTGATTATGATTCACTTATTTTATTGGTTTTCATTGATGAGGAACTCTCTTAGAGCATAAATATCTTTTGTTACATCCTCAAATTTTTCTTTTAAAGGCATGTACCATTCAAATTCTTTAGAAACAATACCTTGATTAGTTCTTAAGCCATTCGATTCGTTATCGATGTATCTAAACCAGTGGAAACCTACACATCCTGGATGTTCAAGTAATTTCATTGTGAAGTTTTGGAAGAATTTACCTCTATCTTCTTGAGTAGGTACGGTCCATCCCTCACCCTGTACATTATTTAGACCTGTATCATCTCCTTTAACATAATATTCAGTGATAAAAAATGGAGCTCCTCCAGCTGCCCAATCATACATATCTTGTGATTCTGGCTCCCATCTATTGTAGAAATTGATACTAATCATATCTACATATTTTCCGGCTGCTTGATAGATTGAAGGAACAAACTTGGCATTACCATGGAGTCTACTTCCTAAATAAAGATGGTTAGGGTCATATCTCTTAATGGCTTCGCTTGTCACTTTATAGTATCTATCAGCTAAAAAACCATGAAAATCATATTCATCTTGTTCATCGGTTGTATAACCCGGTCCTTTTCTTTCTATCATCCATTGATTTACAGCCACAAAATTAGGATCTGTCTTATCACTAATATTTAAGTAACGTGGCAATAAAGCACCGTAGCTATTATTAGCAAATAAGGCAATTTCGTTATCTGAGAAATGCCCAAGTAAGAAAGGATCATTTTTTCTTGCAGCTAACTGTTTAGCATGTTGATCACAAAAAATTTCATATTCAGGATCAAAAATTGGTAAGACACCAACGTTCCATAAGGCTCCTCTATCGTACTCATTTTTATACGTTTGTGCAAAGTTCCATCGTGGAGTATATGCAATATTAGGAATGGTTTCATCAGACCAACATCCGATAGTATTTACACCCATATCATATAAATCACCAGGAAGATCTATATCTCCTCCTTTTTCAACTGAATTTAATCCAGCTGTAATAAATTCATATCCATCAGGGTCAACTAAATACCAATATCCATTGATCTGTTTTGTATAAAAGAACCCAGTTTTATCATATTGTTTTTTAAGGTTTCCTCCATATTGGCTATGAGACATCTCTACTATCTCTCCTTCTAATAACCTTACTGGATATACTTCTTTTCCAAGTACAGAAACTTCATCATAATGAAAATTAAAAATACTTACTCCAGAAGTATCTACTTCTGTTTCGTTATCTCCATCCCCTTCACCAGGAAAAATTACATCGTTTTCTGTTTTCTCACATGATGCAAAACCAATACATCCTAAGAGAAGTAATTTAAGTGTTTTTTTCAGCATAGCATTAGTTGTAAAAGCTACATTGAAAAAATTCAATGTAGCTATAATTAGTTTTAGTTTATTTAGTTAAGGTCTTGACCCAAAATTACTTGATCCATCTGATTTCAATAACTCAAATCTATCAAAGAATAAACGGTGATTTACATCTCCCGTCGCATTTCCCGGACGATTGAAACGGATAATAACTGTATCTAAATCCTTTCTTTCACTAGGTTTAGTTGAACTACCATCAGCATTTACCCATTCATCGCTATCATCAGAAAAGTCGAAAGATAAATCCTCCCATGAATCATTTGAGTTAATGTATTTTGTAATAACAATTTCATTATCTCTCACTCCTTCAATATCTCTTTCACGGGCGAAATTGTTACCTCTACTTTGTAATACACAATGTACTTCATGTGGACCTAGTTCTGTAGTTTGTTCATTTGCCACATCCGCATAGGCTAGGATTCTAAACTCTGATTGGTTAGTTAAATCAAGATATCCACCAGATGCTTCTAATACTTTGTTTCCATATAGTCTAAATGCCATATAGTATTCAGTTGCGTCTTTTCCACAAGTCATACGGGAAGTTCCATCATCTCCAGGTGTATGAGTTGGAATACCATAGCTACTTATCTGTCTACTTTGATAGTTACTATATCCACTAGTTGTACCATTTCCATCTGCTGTTTCAAATACTTTGTCCCAAGTACCTGGATAATTTCCTTCTTGGTCCTTGATGACTTGTTTATCTATTGTAAAAGGAGAATTGAAATCATTTCCTGTTTTATCATCACCCCAATCTGCATAAAATTCTATTTGATGTACAAAACCTGTTACAACTACAGTTCCTGTTACTTCCACAGATTCAACAGCTGCATGAGCGACAACTTTCACATCAAAAGTACCTTCTGATGAATACCCATATCTATGAGTTAATTGTTCTGCTAGGTTGGTATTAATCAACTCATCCGTATTTCCATCACCAAAGTCAAAAGTATATTTCCATACATTTCTTCCTTTCAAATCAAACTCTACAATACCTGCAGCAGTTGGTTCTCCTATTGTAATGTCAACTCCTTCTGGAGTAGGTTCACCAATAATAAAATTTAAATCTACTGATGTTGTATCGGCTCTACGTGGACCATATGCCACTAAACGAGGTTCTATATCATGATTACCCCAACCTAGATTACCATACGTATATGTACGCTCATTGTCCATGCTTTCAAAGGCAATCTCATCACCTGCAGCATTAAAATCGCCTGTTAATACTTTGAATAAGTGGATATTTTCACCTTCAAACTTAAAATTGACTGATGTTCCACCGGTTTTTTCTGCTTCAAATAATGTAACTAGCGGCTCTCCAGGACTCTCCGGATTTGTAAAATCTGTATTGTCTCTACACCCATAAAAGACCATCATTCCTAATACAAGTGTGAATCGAATTAGTAATTTCAGTTTCATTTCTTTAGTTTTTTCTAAGTTTATATGAAGCAATGTGTAAGTTATCTTTTACACATTGCTTTTTTATTATGATTAGTATCCAGGATTCTGTGGGAAATTATTCATCAACTGAATCTGGTTTTGAGGAATAGGCCAAGCACTATGATAATCTTTAAAGTTTGTTCTTCCTTCAAAGTGTGCATCATCATTACCTGCAAACTGTCTAATTTGAGAACCTAGCTTACCTATTCTTTTTAGATAAAACCATCTTTGACCTTCAAGAGCTAATTCCATTGCTCTTTCATCCATAATAGCTTGTTCATCCAAAGAAGTAAGAGGAGTTGCATTTGCTCTTGTTCTCACTGCATTTAAAAATTCTAATCCTTTAGAAGCACTACCGCCTTTAAGATGAGCCTCTGCTGCCATTAAATAAGTTTCAGCTAAACGATACTTTACGATATCCATGTACCCTTCACGAACATCATCTGGCATTTCTGGATCATAATTTTTCCATAGTGAGATACGTTTATTATTATAATCTGTTTCTTCAATTTTTAATTTTAATGTGTCTCCTACCTGAACCCCACTTGGTAATGAGTTTTCATCATTATAAATAAGGTAATCTCTATAATAATCTTTATATCTAGTATCACCTGCTTCATACATATTCAAAAGATAATTATTTGGAGCAGACCAACTTAAAGATCTACCACCTTGAGTTGCATCTAATGCAAAACCATCCAAATTATAATACCTTGGAACAAACATGTAAAAAACATTGTGCTTACTACCTCCACCATAATTACCTTGAAGGTTAAAGTCGAATGGCATTACATATAAAGCCTCATTTACATCTTTTACTCCTGTATTCTTACCAAATACCGTTTCTGTATTAGCAGATAAAGCTTTGCCACTGTTATAGATGATATTTTCAGTCAACTCAATAGCTTCATCATATTTATTTTGCCATAAAGCTGATTTTGCTCTAATATGTGCTGCAGAAGATTTACTATGACGACCTACTGCTGCTTCCCAAGATAAGTGTTCAATTGCAAAATCAAGATCACTATCAATTAATTCAAAAACTTCTTCCTGACTAGCTGGGCTATAATCGATATCTGGATCTAAAGCTGTTTCTGGAGTAGTAGAAGTGGTTGTTAGATAGACATTATCAAATAATCTTAACAAAGTAAAGTATGCATGAGCTCTGTGTACTTTTGCTTCAGATAAAATTTGATTTCTAGCTAAATCATCCATTTCTACATTTGGAGCAGATTCAATAGCTCCATTTGCTCTTTCTATGATACGATATTGATCTTTCCAAAAAGTTTCAGCCTGTTCAAAAGTGATAGGGTTGTACATATCAGGATTGTAATATTGTAATCCATTAAATGCACCTCTTGTCACTGCTAAATCACTTAATACTTGAAGAACACAATAATCTTTAGATTCTGAACTATGAATAATTGATCTTTCTCTATTGTAAAGTGAAACAATTAGAGTATTCAAACCTGCTTCAGTATTGTAAACAAAACCGTTGTCCACTTGTGTAGGATTTTTTTCTGTTAACCAATCAGAACAACCTGTTGATAATAAACCTACTGCAACGATTAATGCTTTATATATTGTTTTTTTATTCATTAATTTCATAACACATTTTATTAGAAGGTAACATTCACACCAAAATTGTATATAAATGCTTCTGGGTAGCTACCAGGTTCTTTTTCTGGGCTATAAGAAGGGTAGTTCATCCAAGTGAATGGATTTGTAACAGAAGTATATAATCTTAGTCTTTGCAATTGAAGTTTATTCAATGCTTTCTCTCCTAAAGAATAACCAAGTACCATCGATCTTAATCTTACGAAAGATGTTTTTTGATATCCAAGAACATCCATATATAATGGTGATTGAGCATTCGAAGGAGCTGGAGCTGTGTTCGATGGATTTTCAGGTGTCCAATAATCCACTTTAATTCCGTTTCTATTACCTCTTAAGTCACCACCATTTGCATTAGATGTAAGGTATGAATTATGTCGAACCTGCCCTTGAACAGTATAAAAATCAGCTGAAAAATCGAAATTTTTATAATTAACATTCAAAGCTAATGATCCCATCCAGTTAGGTGTTCTGTCATAAATAATTCTATCATCATCATCTAAGACACCATCACCATTTTGATCCTTCAATCGAATATCTCCAGGTTTTGCACCTGTCATATGAGATTCATTTATTGGATCGCCTGTTTGCCATATACCATCAAATTCATAATCATAATATACACTTATTGGCTGCCCAACAAATAACCATCCTGTAGTACTACCTACATTAGGGATAACATCTAACCCTCCATACAATTCAGTAATTTTATTTCTATTCATGGAGAAGACTGGAGTCAATGAAATGGATAGATCTTTCTTACGAATAATTTCCGCTGTTAAAGTAAGTTCGAAACCTGTGTTTTCTACTGATCCTACATTATCTATCATCTTAGTATAACCCGTTGTACTGTTAATATCTCTTGTAATTAAGAGATCTTTTGTTGTTGCATGGTAGTATTCAAATGCACCTTGAATTCTCCCATCAAAGAAACCAAAATCAATACCTGTGTTTAATGTAGTTGTTGTTTCCCATCTTAAGTTCGGGTTAGGCAACATAAAATCCGGAGCAAAACCTGCTGTTGTATTACCATTAAAGATATAATAGTATTCTGTTGCTGTACCTAAACTACTATAAGGGCTAATTGCTTCGTTACCAACAGAACCATAACTTGCTCTAAACTTTAATACATCTAAGAAATCAGTACCATTAAAAATATTTTCTCTGTGAATATTCCAAGCAACAGCTAACGACGGGAAATACCCCCATTTATTATTATCTCCAAATACAGATGACGCATCTGCACGTGCCGTAGCAGTGAAAATATATTTTCCATCATAACTATATCGAGCACGTCCCATAAAAGAAAGTAAATTTCTTTCTGTTTCACTTCTTTCTACTTGTTGGGTCTCTGCTCCGGCAATACCTTTCCAACCTAATAAATCATTTGAAAATCCGAATGCATCATTTTTAGTTCTACCCCATCTTCTTTCAATAGTAGATTGAACTCCTGTGAAATCAATTTTATGCTTATTGAATTTTTTCTCCCAAGTAACAATGTTCTCTAACATCAATTCTGTTGTATTATCATTATAATGGGATGCAATACCTGATTTACCAATGCCTTGTTGTTCTAATGATGATTGGTAATTACCATCAACTACATTATTATGTCTATAACTTGCATTTGCTCTGTATTTAATATCAAATGGCAACTTAAAATCGAGGAATACATTGTATAAACCTTTATTTGTTGTGCTTTGTCTATCAGTTTCATCAATATTAATAAAAGGATTGAATTGTTGACCTTTATCAGCTACCCAACGACGGTAAGTTCCGTCTTCATTATATATACTTGATAATGGAGAGTTTGTAAGATAGTTTAGATTGTTAGCTTCTCTATTTCTTAGACCATTCATAAATGAGATATTCGAACCAATTGTTAACCAATCATTTACTTTCTGATCTACATTTAATCGAAGGTTTACTCTTTGATAATCAGAGCCTGGTAATAAACCATCATTTTTATAATAACCTGCTGAAAAAGCTGCTTTTGTTTTGTCGTTACCTCCTCTAACTGAAACGTTGTGTTGTGTAACTACAGTATTTTGTCTTAAAACCTCTTGTTCCCAATCTACAAATTGACCAGATGCCAAAACTTCTCTTTGAAGTTGTGAAAAGACAATATCATCTGGCTGGTAAATACCATAATTATCGTTTCTATGGGCTTCTCTTGCTAATTGAGCAAATTCGTCACCATTATATAAATCAAAATTTCTTTGAACTGCATTTTGGAAACCTACAAAGCCATCATAGCTCACCTTTACTTTTCCTTCTTCTCCTCTATGAGTTGTTATTAATATAACACCATTAGAAGCTCTTGCTCCATAAATAGCTTGAGAAGAAGCATCTTTTAATACTTCTAATGAGGCTATATCATTAGGGTTTACATCATTAATTGAACCAACCGCTACACCATCTACGATAATTAAAGGATCATTACCACCAGAAATTGAATTTGATCCACGAATTAAAATAGAAGATGAACCGCCTGGAGATGCATTATCCAAACTAATTTGAACACCTGCTGCTTTACCTCTTAACATTTCTCCAACATCTGCTGTTGGAATTTTATTCATTTCCTCTGCTTCGACTGAAGAAATTGCACTTGCTACTTGACTTTTAGTTTGAGAACCATAACCAACTACAATAATTTCTTCTAGTTGAGCTACATCTTCTTCTAAAATAACTTTCATTTTTGATTGAGTTCCTACTCTTAATTGCTTCGTTACGAAACCAACAAAGCTAAATTCAAGAACAGGATCCTCTGTTGTTAGCACAAGTGAGAAGTGTCCATTAAAATCTGTAACAGATCCATAGGAAGTTCCAAATTCTTTAACGTTCACACCAATTAGAGCTTCACCGGATTCATCATAAACAGTTCCGGAAACTCTTGTTTCTTTTTGAGCATATACATTTAATGATAAGCAACATAAAAATGTAAATAGAAATACTGATTGCTTAAGTTTAGTAAATGCTTGTTTGCTGTAAAATTTTGACATTACAATAAACAGTCTAGTTGATAAATAATTTTAGTTTTTAATCGAGTTGAAGTAAGCTTCAACCTTCAGCCTTCTGATTCGAGAAATTTTACGAATTAATAGTTATAATTTGATATTAGGTTTAATAGCCGTAATGATTAGATCTTTTTCAACAGAAGGAAATCATTGTGTTAATGATTTAAGCGAGTTTAAATGGTTTTAGTAATTCATTTTCATTCATTTCAATTAACGCTTTAACGCATTTGTTTTACTTGACACACGCAATTAACATAAATAATTATTTATTTCAAAATGATAATTATCATTATTTGTATTTTATGCACTTATTAAATAATCGCATTTACAACACCTGTACTCTATGTTACAAGGTATTTACAGAAGTATTATTTAAATATATGAGCTTTCATTATTCATTTATTAAATTAAATACTATTTACTTATTTGATCTTACTTATTTAAAAACACGCAAACACACTCACCAAAAAAGCAATATAAATAGCGTTTTCTTGTTTATTTATCCTGAAAAATATAAGAATTAAAGTATCATATATATATTAAAAACAACAAAACACACAAAACACACACTTTTAAATATTACATTAAATTTAAATATACACCAACAAAACACTAACAATCAATTAATTAATAATAATAACACACAAACAAAGCACACATATTATAAAATAAATTTGCGTGTGTTTAAAACATTTCTATATATTTGCATTATAATATTAAACAAAAAGTAGAAATGATGAACAATACTTTTGCAGACTTAAAGAACAAAGTAACTGTGATTACAGGCGGTGCTGGCGTTTTAGGAAATAGCATCTGTAACGCTTTCGCTTCATGTGGTTCTAAACTAGCTATTGTAGATCTAAATTTAGAAAATGCAGAAAAACTAGCAAATCAACTAGTCAGCGACTATAACATCGAGGCGATTGGTGTTTCAGCAAATGTTTTAAATAAAGAAAGTTTGAAAGAAGCTAAAACTAAGATAAACAATCAACTTGGTGCAATTGAAATCTTAGTTAATGGTGCTGGTGGAAACCATCCAAAAGCAACAACAAGCGTAGAACAAATGGTATCTGATGAAATTGAAGGGTCATTTTTTGATTTAGATATTGAAGGGT
The DNA here is from genome assembly GCF_018736045.1 of Flammeovirga yaeyamensis. Classification (NCBI taxonomy): domain Bacteria; kingdom Pseudomonadati; phylum Bacteroidota; class Cytophagia; order Cytophagales; family Flammeovirgaceae; genus Flammeovirga; species Flammeovirga yaeyamensis. The sequence continues at coordinate 4,852,514 of NZ_CP076132.1, forward strand.
TCGATTTTGTTTTTGATTTAAACTTTAAGGGCACTTTGTTACCATCAATGATATTTGGAAAAGATATGATTGGTAAAGAAAACAAAGGAGTAATTTTAAATATTTCTTCAATGAATGCCTTTAAACCTCTGACAAAGATACCTGCTTATTCTGCAGCAAAATCTTCAATTAATAATTTCACTGAATGGCTAGCTACTCATTTAGCCCCACAAAACATCAGAGTGAATAGTTTAGCCCCAGGCTTCTTTATAACTGATCAAAATCGATTTTTGGTTACCAATCAAGACGGATCATTCACTGAAAGAGGACAAAAAATTGTTAATGGTACGCCAATGAATAAATTTGGGAAACCGGATGACATTCAAGGTACAAGTCTTTATTTATGTTCAGACATTTCCTCTTTTGTAACAGGTATTTGCATACCGGTAGATGGTGGTTACAATTGTTTTAGCGGTGTTTAATAACTATTAAAATGAAAGGATTAGAAGAAACTTGGAGATGGTACGGTCCAAACGACCCTGTCAGCTTATCAGATATATGTCAAGCCGGTGCAACAGGAGTTGTCACTGCTTTACATCACATTCCTAACGGTGATGTTTGGACAGTTGAAGAAATACAGAAAAGAAAAGACGAAATCGAAAATTCAGGTCTTACTTGGTCGGTAGTCGAAAGTATTCCCGTTCATGAAGACATAAAAAAGGCAACCGGAAACTTCGAAAAGTATATCAACAATTATAAATTGAGTATAGAAAATTTAGCAAAATGTGGTATCGACACTGTTTGTTATAATTTTATGCCTGTACTTGATTGGACGAGAACTAATCTCAGCTATAAAGTTAAAGATGGCTCTGAGGCATTACGTTTTGATGTGGCTGAATTTGCTGCATTCGAAATACATATTTTAAAAAGACCTGACGCTGATAAGTCTTATTCCAATGATATAATATCAAAAGCTAAGAATGTTTTTGATACTATGACTGAAGAAAAAAAACAAGAATTAGTAAGCAACATTATTGCCGGTCTCCCTGGTGCTGAAGAAGGATATACCTTAGAACAATTTCAAGCTGTTCTAGATGAATATAAAAACATTGATTCTGAGACATTACGAAAGAATTTATTACACTTTCTTTCAGAAATTGTCCCTATTGCAGAAAAATCAAATGTGGTTTTAGCTATCCACCCTGATGATCCTCCATTTCCAATATTAGGTCTTCCAAGAATTATTAGTACAGAAAATGATATTGAGTGGTTATTAAAGTCAATCCCATCTAAAAACAATGGTATTACTTTCTGTTCTGGAAGTTACGGAGTAAGAGCAGACAACAACTTGGAAAGTATAGCAAGTCGTTTCGCAGATCGAATTCATTTCGTACATTTGAGAGCGACTAAGCGAGACATCGAAGGGAACTTCTACGAAGCTAATCACTTAGAAGGCGATGTGGATATGTATACTCTCTTAACAATCTTAATGAAAGAAAAACAAAGGAGAGTATTAGAGAACGATCTTGCTAGTAGAATGCCGGTTCGTCCTGACCATGGACATAAAATGTTGGATGATTTACATAAAAAAACAAATCCTGGCTATTCGGGTATTGGTAGACTTAGAGGTTTGGCTGAACTAAGAGGTGTCATGTACGCCATTTCGTCAGCCGCAAAAAAATAAATTAAAAATGGGAGTAAGTAAGTCCGTAGGTATAAAAGAAATTGCATTAATGGCCAATGTTTCGGTTGGTACAGTAGATAGAGTAATTCATAATAGAGGAAGAGTATCTGAAGCTACCAAAGAAAAAATCGAAAGATTAATGGTAGAACATGGATATAAACACAAAAAATCAACGTTTAAACTTTTTAATATTGGTATATTACTTCCATCTCCTAAAACTAATCCATATTGGGCGTTACCTCTGCAAGGCTTAAAAGATAGAGCTAAAGTACTTACAGATAGCAGTATTAAGATAACTGAAAACCTTTTTAATTATAATAGTGCGGACGATTATTTAAAAAAAGGAGAAGAACTATTATCTGAACATGTTGATGGACTTATTATTCACCCACTTTTTAGACAAGAAACTTATCAAATAATAAGAAAGGTTAGAGATTTAGAAATCCCTTTTGTTTTTCTTGATGCAAACTTACCAGAACTTGAACCCACCTATTTTGTTGGTCAGGATGCAAAAAGTTGTGGAGGTTTAGCAGGAAGACTATTAAGCCTTGGATTAAGAAAAGATGAAGACATTTGGATCATCAATCTATCTTCGAACTCAGGAAATTCGACTACTTTTTTAAGAGAAATTGGAGCGGTTGATACTTTAAAATCATTTACTGATAATCTTAATCAAGTAAAAGTTTTAGATATTAATCCCTCGTCTAATGATGATGAAATACTATCTATTTTCAAACAAAAAATTGATAGTAATAAAAGTCCCTCAAGAGTATATGTTACTAATTCTAAGATTGGTAGAGTATACAAAATCATTCAAAAATTAGACATTTCAGACAGAATTGTCATGATTGGTCATGACCCTTTAGAAGAAAATATAAAACTTTTAAACAGTAATAAAATCGATTTTCTAATCGCTCAAGATAGTAAAAAACAAGGTGCATTAGTATTAGATGGAATTCATGATTTCCTATTATTCAATAAATTAGATGAAAAGGAAAAACATATCTGTTCTAATGTTTATTCTAAAGAAAATATTAATTCGATAAGCAGTCTTTAAACTTTTGATTGGTTCTATGTATTTCAATTAATAATAGAACCAATCAAAACACCTAGTTCTTACCAGTATTTTACAGTTAAACTAAACTGACAAAATAGGTTAATTCCTAAAAAACTAAAACCAACTGATAAATTTTGAAAGGTCTATCAGTAATGAAATGAAATTTGTTCTTTTTCAATGACAAGGAAAAGTCTATTGTGTGCATCAATTGATTATGTTTTACTCATTTTCAATTATACAATAGTATAATTTTTACAAGAATAATTATTACCCACTGTGTTTGAATCAAGAACAATAAATAACTAAAAACAAATCAAAGATGGCTAAATTTTCAAGAATTGACGTTACTCTAAAAATGAAGGATACAGGTATGGTACCAGTATTTTATCATCAGAATTTAGAATTAAATAAAGCAATCTTAAAAGCGTGTTATGATGGCGGAGCCAGAGTATTTGAATTCACAAATAGAGGAGATTTTGCTCATGAAATATTTGGCGAACTGATTAAATGGTCTGAAATAAATTGCCCTGAAATGATCTTGGGTGTTGGATCTATTGTTGATGCTCCTACCACCTCTTTATACATTCAATTAGGAGCAAACTTTATTGTTTCGCCAATCTTATCGGAAGAAATGGCAAAAGTGTGTAATAGAAGAAAAGTTTCATGGTCACCCGGCTGTGGCACACTAACAGAGATTTCAAAAGCAGAAGAACTAGGAGCTGAGGTCGTAAAAATATTTCCAGGTCAACAAGTTGGAGGACCTGAATTTGTAAAAGCCGTAAAAGGACCCTGCCCTTGGAGTAGCATTATGCCAACAGGTGGTGTTGAACCCACAAAAGAAAACCTTTCAAAATGGATACATTCTGGTGTACACTGTGTTGGAATGGGGTCTAAACTAATGATAAAAAACACTAATGGTGAATATGATATAGAGGCCATTAAACAAAAAACCAAGGAGGCATTAATGATTATCTCAGAGCTCAGAAGTTAATTGAAAAAATGAAATGAAATATGGATACAATAACTAAAAATCCACCTGTAGAATCTGTTAAACAAAAAGATAGTAAGTACAGGTATAGAATTTTGGCCTTATTATTTATGGCCACTACTATCAACTACATGGACCGTAGTATAATGGGGGTACTAGCTCCTACTTTGGAAGGTATTTTCGATTGGTCCAAGTCTGATTATGCCTCAATTAATATTGCATTCAAAGCCGCTTATGCCATTGGATTAATATCAATGGGTACTTTAATTGACAAAATGGGTACTCGTATCGGATATACTGTTTCTATTGCAATTTGGTCAGTTTTCGGGATGGCTCATTCATTATTAAGACCTGCTTTCGGCCTTATTGGCTTTATGATGGCTCGTTTTGGTTTAGGTTTTGGAGAAGCTGGTAATTTCCCTGCTGCAGTAAAAACTGTGGCTGAGTGGTTTCCCAAAAAAGATCGTGCTTTTGCTACAGGTATATTCAATGCAGGATCTAACGTTGGAGCATTTTTAGCTCCAATTGTAGTTACAGGTATATTAACTTATGGAGGCACAGAAGCTTGGCCTTTTACATTTCTAGTAACAGGTTTTTTTAGTGCCTTATGGGTTTTCTTATGGCTTAAATTTTATAAAAAACCACAAGACCATCCCTCTGTAAATGAAACAGAGTTAAATTATATTCAACAAGATGAAGATTCAGAAGAGGTAAAAGAAGAAAATTTACCACCTACTCCTCTTTCAAAAATTGCTACTAAAAAACAAACTTGGGCATTTACCATTGGTAAATTAACTGATGGTGTATGGTACTTCTTTATGTTCTGGAGTGGTATGTTTTTCCATGATAAATTCGGAATGAGTATCAAAGAACTAGGTGCCGCTTATGCTGTTATGTATCTTATTGCAGACCTTGGATCTATTGGTGGTGGTTACCTATCAAAATTCTTTATTGAAAGAGGATGGTCTCTTAATTCTGCAAGAAAAATATCATTATTAATATGTGCTTTATGTATTGCTCCAGTTTCTATTGCTACTATAACAGAAAGTGCAATTATCGCAGCTTGTCTAATTGCATTAGCATCCGGAGGACACCAAGCGTGGTCTTGTAATTTATTTACTGTCGCTTCTGATTTATTACCCAAACCAGCTGTAGCAAGAACAGTGGGATTCGGAAGTATGTTTGGTGCATTATCTGGGATGTTAATTGATTTTCTTCTTGGTAGATATTTAGACCATTTAGGTAATGATGCTTATTTCTGGATGTTCCTCGTAGCAGGTCTATCTTACCTTGTTGTATTGTTTATACTTCATATGATAGTACCTGACTATAAACCACTTAAACAAGAAGAACTTTAAAATTAAATCAGCATGTTTATTCACGAAGACTTTTTATTAGAAAACGAAAACGCCTCAAGATTATATCACGAGTTCGCTTCTAACCAACCAATCATCGATTTCCATTGCCATCTCTCTCCAAAAGATATAGCAGACAACCGTAAGTTCAATAACCTTACAGAAGCTTGGTTGGAAGGTGACCATTATAAATGGAGAGCAATGCGTACCGCAGGTATAGAGGAAAAATATATCACAGGAAACGAGTCTGCTAATGATAAATTCATTAAATGGGCAGAAACAGTTCCTCAAACTCTTAGAAACCCTTTATTTCATTGGACTCATCTTGAGTTAAAAAGATATTTTGATATTGATACTTTTTTAGATCAAAATTCTGCTCAAGATATATATCAATCAACATCAGAAACTCTCTCAAATAATCCTGAGTTTTCAACCAGAAATTTAATGAAAAAGATGGGTGTAAAAATTGTTTGTACAACAGACGACCCAATCGATTCATTGACTTATCATAGAATTAACAACCTTAGTAATTCAGATACTAAAATCTTCCCAACATGGAGGCCAGATAGAGCTATTTACATTGAAAAAGGGAAGGATTTTGTGGACTATATATATAGATTAGGAAAATCAGCTGAAATCAATATCAATAGTTTTGACGCACTTAAAGAAGCTTTAAGTAAACGAATGGATCACTTCGAGCTTCATGGATGTGTGATTTCTGATCATGGCTTTAAGTCACTTCCATTAGGTAAAGTTAATGACATATTAGCTGATAAAGTTCTTAAGAGAGCTTTAAATGGTAATACTATTTCTGATACTGACCTTGCCAATTACCAATCGACATTAATAGATTTCCTTGGGAAAGAATATTCTAAAAGGGATTGGGTAATGCAATTACACTTGGGAGTTATAAGAAATAATTCTAAAAGACAATTCAATATTTTAGGTGCAGATACAGGCTTCGACTCAATGAGTGATGCTCCACAGGCTGATGCCATTGTTCAATTTTTTAGTCACTTAGATGAAAATGACGAACTCCCTAAAACCATCGTCTACAACTTAAATCCTGCTGATAACTATATGGTAGGTACCATGATTGGAAACTTCCAAGATGGAAGCATAGCTGGTAAAATTCAAATGGGCTCAGGTTGGTGGTTCTTGGATCAAAAAGAAGGGATGGAAATGCAGCTAAATGCACTTTCAAATCTTGGTTTGTTATCAAAATTTGTAGGAATGTTAACAGACTCTAGAAGTTTCTTATCATTTCCACGACACGAATATTTTAGAAGGACATTATGCAATCTTTTAGGTAAGGAAATGGATTTAGGTATTTTACCCAACGATATCAATTGGATTGGGAAAATGGTACAAGACATTTGCTATAACAATATTAAAAGTTATGCATTCAAAAACGAGAAAGCAACGATCATCTCGCAGTTAGTATAATTATAGAGTAATATGTTCAAGAAAATGGAGGGTTTTTAACCCTCCCATTTTAAATATTATCTTATGAAAAAAATTATAACATTTGGCGAATTATTAGCTCGTTTTTCCACTATCGATAGCGACAGAATTAAACAGTCAAATCATTTAAAAGTTGATTTTGGAGGAGCTGAAGCAAATGTGGCTTCTTCATTAGCTCAGTTTGGAGAAAAAGTTGATTTCATTTCTAGAGTACCTAAAAATGATCTAACAGAAAAAGCATTAATGTCGTTAAAACAATTTGGTGTTAATACAGAAAATATACTTTTCGGAGGAGACAGATTGGGATTATATTTTTATGAAAAAGGTGAAGTATACCGTTCATCAAAAGTGATTTATGATCGTTCTCACTCTTCAATGGCAACCATAAAAAAAGATGCTATTAATTGGGATGTCATTTTTAAAGATGCTGATTGGTTCCATTGGACTGGTATTACACCAGCACTATCTAAAGCATGTGCTGATACCACATTTATCGCATTACAAAAAGCAAAAGAAAGAGGAATAAAAATATCAGGCGATTATAACTTGAGAAAAAACCTATGGAATTGGGGGAAATCTCATACTGAAATTATGCCAGAGTTACTTCAATTTTGTGACATTATGAGTGGTATTCACCCCAATATTGATATCACTAAACAGGATGCTACAAAGCATGATTTTAAAAAAGCAGGTGATGAAATGCTTGAAAAATATCCTAATTGTAAATTAATAGTTTTTACGTCTAGAGGAAGCTATTCTGCTAGTCACAATACTTGGAGTGGGACAATATATGATGGTAAAAATGTATATACTAGCTTCAAATACGACATTACACATATGATAGACAGGGTCGGTGGAGGAGATTCCTTTATGGCTGCATTAATTTATGCCTTAAGAAATTATGAAGATTTACAATATGTGGTTGAATTTGCAGCTGCTGCATCCACATTAAAACATCTTACAAAAGGGGATACAAATATTTGTACAGTCCAAGAAGTTGAAGAATTAATTCAAAATAAATCTGGACTAATACAGAGGTAAACAAATAGCTAAAAACAGTTAATTATGTAGAACAATTGTGACTATTTTTTCGCAAAAAGCTACTTTAATTAAGGGGAATAAGGTTTCTTATTTCCCCTTTTTTTGGGTAAAAATTAAAGGGAAAATAACTTTTCTCATAGTTATTTAAGTTTAATCGGAAATTTTAACTTGCCTTATTCGTCAATTTGATGTCTAAATAAAAATTATTCAATATTTTAGGGCATTAATTTACACTTAATGATGAGTGGTCTAATTAATTACTACACTATAGAGCAGTTTTTGAAACAACTTAAGATGCTCTGATCAGCATTATCTGTCTCTAATTAACGAACGAAAATGAATATAAGCGGAACGATGAACGAGTCTTCTACCATATCACTTAGCGTGTGCAAGAGATCCAAGAAATTACTTTCCCTTTTGGGTGAGGATCTCCACGAAAAAGAAGATGTATTGTCATTAGCATTATTGAGTGCTATTGCCGGGGAAAGTATTTTCATGCTAGGCCCTCCAGGTGTTGGAAAAAGTATGATCGCCCGCCGTCTAAAATATGCATTTAAAGGCGGAGATTCGTTTGAGTATTTGATGAACCGTTTCAGTACTCCTGATGAAATCTTCGGTCCTATATCAATATCAAAATTAAGTAAGGAGGATAAATACGAACGTCTAACAGACAACTATCTTCCTGGTTCTTCGGTGGTTTTCCTTGATGAGATTTGGAAAGCGGGTCCATCCATTCAAAATGCACTTCTTACCGTTCTTAATGAGAAAGTATTTAGAAATGGTGAACAAGAAATCGAAGTAAAAGTTCATGCTCTTTTATCGGCATCCAATGAACTTCCTGCTAAAGGAGAAGGTTTAGAGGCTATATGGGACCGTTTCTTAGTACGTGTTTATGTGGATAGAATTATTGATGAACAAAAATTCTTCGACATGATCACTTCTTCGAAATTGAAGAACCCTGTAGTAAGAGAAGAATTAAAATTCGATGAAAAAGAAGTCGATTCTTGGAGTCCAATTATTGATTCTCTTAAAGTACCTAATGAGGTATTGAGTGTCATTTCTATCATCAGAAAGTACATAGAAAGATACAACCAATCTACAGGACCTGAACCGGAAAATAACATCTATGTTTCCGACCGTCGTTGGCATAAGATTGTCCGTTTGCTTCGTACATCAGCATTTATGAATGGCCGTCAGAGAGTCGATTTATCCGATTGTTTCTTAATTGCCAATTGTATCTGGCACACACCAAATCAAATCGATATGGTGAGACAATGGGTAACTCGTGCCGTTCAAAAATACGGTTGGAGTGCGAAATACAGCATGGAGACAGTAAAATCTCAATTAGAGACTTTCGAAAGAGATGTGGAAAGCAAAACAAAGGAGGAAAAAGAACTTTATGTTGAGGCTCCTACCATTGTGGATGGTGAATACTACCTTATCGAAGGATTCAGTAGCATGAACAATCGTATTCTTGCCGATGATTTTGAAATGATGGGTAGAGGTACCAACGAGTTGATGCTTTACACTTCAACAGGACGTAACGAAGCCTTTACTGTTGGTCGAATTTCTGATACTGAAATTGAGGTCCGTATTGGCCACGATTATCATAAATATAAATTGAAGTCTGCAAAAGAACATAAGATCGGTCGAGTGGCCATGAATGTATCTGATGATGTAAAAAATCAATTAAATAAAGAAGCAGACCTTCTATTAAATTATCTCGATAAGATCTCACACGAAATCGAAGATGTGAGAGTAAGTAGAGAAGAAGGGGTTGGTAAAAATATCTTCCTTTCTGAAAACTGGCGTTCACTTATCGACGAATCATTAAATGACCTTTGGAAGCAAGTTTTGAACTACAAGCTGACAACGGAAAAACTAAAACGTAGCTATGGAGGTTAAATCTTCCTTTGATCGTATTGAAAAATTCAAAATGTTCTCTGCCTTGGGTGAAACCGAGGACAGAGAAGTTTTGGCTAAATACTTAACAGAAATTGCTAGAGGACATGAACCTGAAATGCTCAACTCTACTTTTTCTGATATGGCTTTGGGGTACAAACACATTATTGATGATGTTCTTGAAACTCCTGGCCTGAACGAGTCTTTGCAAAGACACGCTTCTTTGAGAGAATATGTAGTGAAGGAACTGGTCAATCATATCGAGGCCATTGCCGAAACAACCAACGAACCTCCTCAGATAGATAAGCAACGAAAGAAGTTAAGCCTTCCTTTTGGTATGCGTTCTGGTAAAGCCAATGGCGATAAAGGACGTAAAGGACAAAGCATGGTTTCTAAAATGGTGGAAACGATGCGTAAAATCTTGGGTGGTAAAACACAAAAGAAACAAGACGACCTTATCAAAAAACTATCTGATAACGCCGCTAAATTCGATAAATCCCAAAATATGATTAGTCAGTTGATGGATCATCTTGGATTGGGTTTCGAAAAAGCAAAAGGACGTTGGCAGTCTACTGGATTCGAGGTTTTAACACAGTACGAACGTCTTTTAGAAGACGAAGAAATGCTGAAAGAATTGGTCGATCTTTTAGGTCGCTATGCTAGTGCAGAACTGGAAGAAGAAAGAGAGCAACTGGAAGAAATTGCTATTCGACCTTACAGAAAAACAGTAACGCATGGTAAAGAATCGCTTACAGGTATTCATGAAAGCAACGATTTATCTCAAATTCTTCCATCAGAAGCCGCTTTTCTAGGGAAGGAAGAAACGGAAATCATTTTCTATAAAAAATTCATCGAACGTAAACTTCAGACTTTCGAACTGAAAGCTGAAGAACAACAAAAAAAGAACGATGATGAGGGAAAAGAGACCGTAAAATCTACGACAAAAGAAGATGTTGCTGGCCCTGTGGTTCTTTGTATTGATACGAGTGCATCGATGTTAGGAAAGCCGGAACAGATTGCCAAAACGCTTTGTTTTGCTATTATGAAAATGGCTTTAGAAAGTAAACGTAAGTGTATCTTGTTTTCATTTGGTGCTACTGAAGAGGAAATAGAAAAAATTGATCTAAGTAATCTTCATGAAGGATTAGAACCATTAATTAAATTCTTATCAATGTCGTTTAGAGCCGGAACAAATGCAGGACCTGCCCTATCAGCAGCCATAGAAGCTATGCAATCCGACGACTACAGTAATGCTGATTTGGTACTCATTACGGATGGTAAGATTCCACCTTTTGAAACCTCTTTACTCCATAAACAACGTAAAGCACAATCGAAAGGATCTCGATTTTTCAGCGTGACATTTGGACCAGAAAATCCTCCAGAATTAAAATCGTTTGATTTAGTCTGGAAGTACCGAGCAAGTAATAAAAACAGCTTGGCAGAGTTTGCTAAAAAGTTGAAGGAACTCAAAAGAGTAAAAAAGGATATATAAAAAGAAAGGACGCTGTATGACAACGTCCTTTTTTATATATGGATGAAAATTACGATGTAATTCTAATTATTCTACTATCACTTTTTTGATCACTTTATTGCTACCATTAGCGATCTCAACAAAGATCATATGTTCTTGTGTATTCACTCTATAACTCATTTGATGATCCAAATCGAAGTGATCCATCTCTTTACCATCAATTGATAATATTCTTACTGGAAGTGCTTCATCAGAAGCAGTAGAGATAGTGATATCACCTCCTCTATGCACTGGATCTGGGAAAACGCTGACCATATTATCTAACGATTCATTTTGCCCTACAGTAACCATATCAAAAGTTTCTGACTGACCATCAAAATCAAATTGAGTCAATCTATAATACACTTTCTCATTTGTGTTGTTGATATGATCTTCTACTTCATAATCAACTCGAACATCACTGTTACCTGCACCTTGAACTTCTTTAACTACTTCCCAATGTCTTGCATCGTAGCTTCTCTCTACAATAAATTTCTCTGAATTGATTTCTGTTGCAGTAGCCCAAGTTAAATCAACTTCTTTGTTGTTTTGTGTGGCTTTAAAGGAGATTAGTTCGACGGGGAGGTTTGTACCTATTAATTCATTATGAAGGGTGAATTCACCAAATTCAGTAATTTCTCTTTCTGTATCTACAAATGCATTAACACCACCTCTTGATGTAGCAGGTCTATGTGCATCTGATTGCCATTGATTAGCTTGTCTATCATATTCAATAACATCTAGCTTAGATTGATCTGTAGTTTCAAATTCTGTATTTAATTTATATAGTGAAACTACAACTGATTCAGGGTTTTGGGTAGTTGGGTTTAAGACCCAATACTCATTAGCTGCGATATCTTGACCACTACCTGTTAAACTATTATCTCTTAGTTTATTATTTTTGAATTGTGCTTCATAAGTTGTTGATACATCACCTGATTTACTTATTTTAATTGGGTGATATTTGGTTCCATCACCGAGTGGGAAAGTGAATGTATCGGTGAAGCCTTCTTTTATTACTTTTACTGTCGCGTGTGAATTATCAGATGGTATTGTTGTGGTATTTATTGTTGCATGATTTGTTAGAGTCAATGTTTCAGAACCTGTTTTACCAATGATAATACCTTTTTCAAACAAGATCGAATTTCCTATTACCAGATTATCCTCTAACGTAATTTGTGGAATGTCTCCATTTTTAGAGTTCTTTAATGTGATTATTGGAAAATGAACTCCATTTGATTTAATACTATGTTTTGAATTTTCAAATGTGATTTGTGCAGCATTTGAGATAGTTGTGTTAGAGTTATTATTCAATAATATATCTCCTCCAGTCACTATCCTTGTTTTTTCACTAATACTTAATGTTCCTGAATTTGATAAATGTAATGCATCTGCCCATGGAGGTCTTCTAACTATCATGGTTAAAGCACAGTTATCTATATTTAATGTTCCGCCTTGGTTAATTTCTATATCACCAGGACTCCAAATTGAAGATATATTTGGTAAATCAACTATTCCGTTAACATGCAAATATTGATTAAACGTGAAATCAGATTTTTTCACAGTATTTTGAGTTGCTATTAATTTTCCATTAACTGTACATTGTGTAGTTCTTAGAGTACCACCACCTTGGACTTCCAATGTTTTTCCAGAAGCAATAGTCAATTGATTTATAAAAATTTCTTCATGGTCTTTAAGTACTAAATTATGTACAGCATTACTTGGAATTGTAAGTATGCTAGGGTAAAATTCATTTGCATGATTTTTTGCGATATAAGTCCCCATAGATATATCAGGTATCGTATCACCACTCCAATTCATTGGATTATTAAAGTTACTATCTTGAGATCCGTTCCAGATAATTTCTACAACTTGTCCTTCCGTATTGGTTTTTTGTGCAAAAACCCTAACCTGCACCAATACAAATAATAGTAAAAACGCAATCGAATATTTTGGTGTAATTTTCATCGTAGTAGTTAAAAATAATTTTGAGAAATTTTATTTTCACTTTATTTAACTACTCATGACATAATTTGTTGTTTGAAAAGTAGGTATAGAAACACTTGATTAAACTTATTAAAAGTTGTTATCTAAAATCGGTTAAAATTAGCGGTGACATTTTAAATTGGGCATAAAAAAAGCGTTTAAAAACGCTATTTATTATCTTCTGAAGTAGAATGCTGTTGTCGTACCTCATTGACTTTGTACAAACTAGCTTTCATTTTTCTTTCTAAGAAAGCATGAGGTTCTTTTTTTCTTGACACATACACAAAAGCAAGATTTTCTACCTTGTCTAATGGCATATCAATATTAAGGATTCCTTTATTTAGGCGGTATACCTCTCTTAACTGCCTTTTGATTCTATTTCTATCAACGGCATGTTTAAAACCTCTCTTAGAGACTGAGAACAATACTTGAGGGGGGATAGATGTGTTTTCTACATCTGAGGAGAGAGAATAGTAGATTTTGAATGGAAAACAAAAAACAGACTGCCCATCCTTGAACATCTGCTCTATCTGACTTCTACTTTTAAGGTGTTCACTCTTTGGGAAGGTGGCACGATCGTATGTAGGTAAGTTTTTCTTTTCCATAATCTCATTTAAAAAAGGGCAAAAAAAAAGTGAAGGTCCGTCGCATTTGCTGCCGCCAGACCTCCAGCTCTTAACCTTTTTTGCGGGCTTCCGCGAAGTACCCTGAGGTACTTCGCAGAGACGCTAGATAAAAGCTGCTAGACACAGAGTGTCAATTATGCGTTAGCGGCAGCTTTTTGTTTTTTAGCAACTAGGCGCTCAGCTTTTTGCACTTGGCCTTTGTTGTAATTCAATTTCTCTTGATTTTTCAAGATTTTTTTTGCGATACGAGTTTTCATCACAATAATGTTTTAGTGTTCTGAAACACATCCTACTTTAGGATGCTAACTACGCCTTGTGTTTTCTAGAGTCAGAAACTGTAAGGCTCTTTCTTCCTTTTTTTCTTCTACTTGCAAGAACGTTACGTCCGTTTGCTGTAAGCATTCTTTGACGGAAACCGTGTTTGTTTTTTCTCTTGCGGTTCGAAGGTTGAAATGTTCTTTTCATCGTACTATGTAAGATTAGAATTTTTCGGCTTGCAAAAGTAAAAATACTTCTGCAAAATGACAAGCTATTTCACTGTTAATACTGAATAAACAGAAAAACAACCATTGAATTTCAATCACATTAACACAATTGAGTATCAAAAGGTGTTTTTTTACTAACAATAAAACAACATCTAACCGTAATATTTCAATTAGAATATGGTGATTATCAACCGTTAAGATCACAATAACCTACTGCACATCAAATCACCGGCTGACAAAGGTAAGAATTAAGTTTTTAAATACTACATTTTGAGTTAATTATTTATGGCAAATGTAGTTTTGATTAAGTTCATTAACAGCTTTAACTCAATGAATTAAGAAACTCACTTCGATGTTTAAGCTAAAAAACATTTCACGTTTTTCATTTTTAACTTTTCATTTTTCATTCTTCATCTTTGATGAAGCAAAAAGGCCACAATCTCTTGCAGCCTTTTCATTAAACTCATAACCTAGTTATTTAGAAACTGATAATTGCTCATCGATCTGATTAACGATTCTATAGAAATCTTCTGTGTTTTCTACGAAGTCGTAATCATCCATCTTAATTCTTAGTAGTGGACCTGTGTATTGGTCGATCCATTGATTATAAAGTACGTTTAGTCCTTTTAAATAATCTTCTGGGATAGTTTGTTCGTAAGACCTACCTCTTTTTTGAATTTGAGAGATCAGACGATCATAATCTGTATCTAGATAAATCAAAAGGTCTGGCTTTGGAAGTTGAGACGACATACTTTTAAAAAGTTTCCAATACGATTCAAAATCACGGTCATCCATAATGCCTGATGTGTGCAGGTTCTTGGCAAAGATATGAGCGTTTTCATCAAACGAACGGTCTTGGACAATTGACTTAGATGCATTTCTAAGATCAAGCATCTGTTGGAAGCTATTGTCTAAGAAACGCACCTGAGCATGAAAAGCCCAACGTTTCATATCATTGTAAAAATCTTCTAAATACGGATTATCGGCAGTACTTTCAAACTCTGGTATCCAGTTGAAATGTTCTGACAACATTTTTGTTAGTGTGGTCTTACCCGACCCAATATTCCCAGCAATGGCAATGTATTGCATTTTCTCAGTGAAGTCTTTTTTTGAAATGGTATTAATTAGGTGTATCCTATTTTTAGAAATAGGTTACTAAAAAGCAGCAAAAAACGTGTGCTATATTCGATGGTACAACACACGTTTTCTTGATATAATTATGGTTATACTCTTGCTTTTTGAGCGTGTAATTCAGCATCAATACTACCGATAATTTGCTGAAGATGTTTTTCATTCTCCACAAAATCGATATCCTCCATATCAATCACTAACAATTTACCTTGATCATAATTCGAGATCCACTCTTCGTAATACTCATTCAAACCTGTAAGGTAAGCTCTAGAGATGCTTTGTTCGTATTCACGACCACGCTTACGAATATGATCTAATAATTGAGGAACAGAAGTTCTTAAGTAAATTAAAAGATCTGGAGCAGGTGCATGTTCCGTTACTGAACCGAATACTGCTTGGAAAGTCTCCGCATCACGATCGGATAAATGACCATCAGCGTTCAACTGTCTAGCAAAAATCTTAGCATCCTCATATAAAGAACGATCTTGGATAATAGGTTGTTCTGTTCTAGACACCTCCATCACCTGACGGAAACGACTATTCAAGAAATATACTTGAAGAGGGAATGCCCAACGAGACATATCTCCGTAAAAATCTTCTAAATATGGGTTATCGTCTGCACTTTCGTAACGAGGTTCCCATCCGAAATGTGCTGCTAATTTTCCTGTAAGGGTAGTTTTACCACTACCGATATTTCCCGCTATTGCGATATACATTTTCTTTCAGATTAGTTGTTAGTGAATTATACTAGTGATCCTGTTGGTGTCTTACGGATACGCATTGCAGATTCTATGGCAGAAGCAATACGTTCAAAATCTTTATCGTTAGCAACGAAATCGACATCATTTACATCTACGACAACCAATCCGCCTTTATCATAACTATCGATCCACTCTTCGTAAAGATCATTTAAGTTTTGAAGATATTCAGTAGGGATAGTTTTTTCGTAATCACGTCCTCTTTTCTCTATGTTTTGCTGAAGTTTTTCAACATCAGCTCTTAAATAGATTAATAGATGAGGAGCATTTGCTTTTGCTTCATACAACTTAGCCAATGCAGTGTAGTTTTCGAAGTCTCTTTGATTAAGTACTCCAGATCTTCTTAAGTTCTCTGTGAATACGTAAGTACCTTCGTACAATGACCTGTCCTGAATTACAGGGTTATCGACTGTAGCATCTTTTACTTGCTCAAATCGGTGATTTAAAAAGTAGGTTTGTAAATGGAAAGACCATGTTTCCATATCTTGATAAAAGTCCTCTAAATATGGGTTATTGACAGTGCTTTCGTACAATGCTCTCCATCCAAATCGTTCGGAAAGTAGCCTAGTCAATGTTGTTTTTCCACAACCAATGTTTCCTGCTATAGCGATATACATGTAATTCTATTATAAAGACGTATGACGTGATTATTTTTAAAATTTGTTTGAGTGAAGTACTCAAATTTTGTGAGGTGCAAATATAGAATATTTGCTCCCATCAAAAAGATGATTTTGAAGAAAGTATGTTAATTTTACCAAGTATCTTTCTGTCTATTTCAAGACAAAATACAATAAGGCAAACATTCCTGCAATTAATAATGCACGAATAATTACCGGTTTTCTTTCTGTTCTTCTATTACGAACCGCAGAAAAATCAATACTATCTTGAATACTTTTTACTGTTTTTTCTTTTTCCTCTTTCTCGTACTTATCGTACAGAGCTTTATGCCTAGCCTCTCTCTCTTCTCTTTCAGCATCATAGTATCGGGTCGTAAAATCAAACTGTCTATGGGTTAACAGTTTAAACATCGTTGGCCTCTTCATATCTCTCTTTTTTATTTCTTGCAATCAAGCATATAAAATGCTGAATTTCAACATTTGGCCGTTAAAGAAAATCAATTAACGGCTATTACAAAAATACTGAAAATATGGTTTGGGAAAAAGAAAGAATCTATTATTTAGCAATTAAATATTGAAGTAATGAATAGGATAAAACGCATAGTTCTGCTGTTTTTATCAAAAAGTGACATTGAACACTGTTTTTTTCAAAGAGAAGAAACTAACAACATATTGATATAAAAGCCATACATTTTTTTTCAAATTGTCACTTCACAGATACAAAATCACGCAATATTGGACTTTTTTATAATCCTTTATCTTAACGTATTTCCCTCAACGTTTTTATTTTATGTACGAACGTGTATTTTTGCAAGGGATTTTATAATATTTCCTTATTTACGCATCAATCGCACACCCAAAATGTGGTCGATGCTCTAAGACGAAAAACGAAAAATTATATATTAACAACAAAGTTATGTCAGCAACAAAATTTGATTTAATCGTAATAGGATCAGGTCCTGGTGGATACGTTGCCGCTATCCGTGCTTCTCAATTAGGTTTAAAAGTAGCCGTAGTAGAGAAAGCTGAAGTAGGTGGTATCTGCTTAAACTGGGGTTGTATCCCAACGAAAGCTTTACTAAAAAGTGGTCAGGTGTTCCAATACATCAACCATGCAAAAGACTTTGGTATTAATGTAGGTGAGGCAGCTGCCGATTTCCCTGCAATGGTACAAAGATCTCGTGGTGTGGCTGCTGGCATGAGTAAAGGTGTTGAGTTCTTGATCAAAAAGAATAAAATCGAGAAACTTCTTGGATTTGGTAAATTAGTTGGTCCTAAACAAGTAGAAGTTACAGACGCAGAAGGTAAAGCTACTGTTTACGACGCAGAACATATTGTTTTAGCTACTGGTGGTAGAGCAAAAGAACTTCCTCATATCAAAATTGATGGCGAGAAAGTAATTGGTTACCGTCAAGCAATGACTCTTCCTGAGCAACCTAAGAAAATGGTTGTAATGGGATCTGGTGCAATCGGTGTTGAGTTTGCTTACTTCTATAACTCTATCGGTACAGAAGTAACTGTAGTAGAATACTTACCACGCATCGTACCTAACGAAGACGCTGATGTTTCTAAAGAATTAGAGCGTAACTTCAAAAAACAAGGAATTAAAGTGATGACTAATGCTGCTGTTCAAACAGTAGATACTTCTGGAGACGGTTGTAAAGTAGTGATCAAAGACAACAAGAAAGATAAAGAAACAACTATCGAGTGTGATGTTGTTCTTTCTGCAGTTGGTGTTGAAACTAACTTGGAAGGTATCGGTCTTGAAGAAGTAGGTGTTGCTCACGACAGAGGTAAGGTATTGATCAACGATTACTACCAAACTAACATTCCTTCAGTGTATGCAATCGGTGATATCGTTAAAGGTCCTGCTTTAGCACACGTTGCTTCTCACGAAGGTATTATCTGTGTTGAGAAAATCGCTGGTTTAACTCCTGAACCTATGAACTACGGTAACATCCCAGGCTGTACTTACACAGTTCCTGAAGTTGCTTCAGTAGGTATGACAGAAGAAATGGCGAAAGAAGCTGGTTATGAAGTGAAAGTGGGTAAATTCCCATTCTCTGCATCAGGAAAAGCTTCAGCTGCTGGTCATAAAGAAGGTTTTGTTAAAGTAATCTTTGATGCTAAATATGGTGAGTGGTTAGGATGTCACATGATTGGTTCTAACGTTACAGAAATGATTGCTGAGGCAGTTGTTGGACGTAAATTAGAAGTAACTGGACACGAAATCATCACTGCAGTTCACCCTCACCCAACATTATCCGAAGCGGTAATGGAGGCAGCTGCTCAAGCTTATGACGAGTGTATCCACTTGTAAGATTCGAAGAAGATATATTAATCTATATAAAAGTCACTGTTCCTTTTTTGGGACAGTGACTTTTTTTTATAATTTGAGATGCTTACTAAACCTTTCTTACCCTACACAATTACTCATTCACTCGTATGAAACTTATTATCGTCTCTACCCTTACCCTTTTTACATTTGCTCTTTATGGACAAAGTACTTCTTCTCATGCTTCAGAACAACAATGGAACGCGCTTAAATTGTATGCGACTGATGCCGATCAAAAAGAAGTGATCAATAATAAAATCAATGAATTGAATTTGCTCAAAGAACAACTTCATCATAGCGTTATTAGAGAACTTGAAGAGATCGAAACCCTAAGTATAAATTTACTACAAAACTTTGTGATCATAGAAGAGCATCTAAGAGAACATTTTTTCGAGATGGATCTTCATTATTTAGAGTACGAGCTCCAACATCCCGATCATATAATGACAAAAGAAGAATGGGTCGAATTTCATACAGAGAAGATCAAAAAGTATAAAATATCACAGATTAACGACGAATTACCTCTGTATTATGATTGAAATCATATAATTAATACGTTTCAATGTGATGGATATTCTATTTTATAAAAAATCTTAAATTAACTTTGCATTCGTCACAAGAACTCATTTCATAGAATGCGATTTATATTATCAGTATCCTTTATTACATTATTTAGCATTAGCCTGCTTGGGCAAAATGTTGATTCTACTAAGGTAGAAAAGACCACTTCTACAGCTATTGAAAAAACAGATTACCAAAAAACTGTAGATGTATTTAAGAGAGGTATCCGATTGGATCTAAACAAAGACAAAACTTCTTATTTCAAATTCATACTTGGTTTACAATCGTGGTGGAGATATGGGGAAACCAACCCTGGAACAATCAATAATGTTTCAAAAGAACCTATCGACCATTATTCGGATTTTGCCATGAGACGTATTCGTACGATGTTCTATTTAAATGTAGAAAACAAGTACTTATTATTTGCTCAAATTGGAGCAACATCAGACGGTACCTATTCTAACATTTTTCAAAACGTATACTTCCACGATTTCCAAGGTCAAATACGAATTGCTCCAAAAAATTACTTCGGTTCAGGTCTTCACTTTTGGCAAGGCCTTTCAAGACTTTCTAGAGTAGGTTCCAACAATTACCTTATTCTAGACAACCCAGGATTTAACTTCCCAGAAGTAAATAGAACAGATGCAATTGTTAGACAAATGGGATTTTTCTTTAGAGGGGTTACCCTTGGGAAATTAGGATATCAAGTTTCCTTAAACCAACCTTTAATTACGCCAGATGCAGGTGCACCAACAGTTGGAGGAAGACCAATGTCTAAAGAAGAAATGTTGGATTATGCCAACAGTAACACACCTCCTGCTGGAGTTCAAGAAGGAAACACTTATTTATTAAGACAAACCAACTATAACGTCAATGGTTATTTCTATTGGCAGTTTTGGGATATAGAATCACAATCTGTTTCTGGTGCTTCACAGATGAATTACTTTGGACAGAAACGTGTTTTCAACATTGGTGCTGGTTTCCAATACCAACCGGGTGGAACAGCTACTTATATTAAAGACGCTAACGGCGACTGGGGTTTACAAGAAAATGACATCACTAAAATTGCTGTAGATGCGTTTTTAAGTATGCCACTAGGACATAATGGTGGTGGAATTACTGCTTATGGTGTGTTCTATAACTACCAATACGGTTCTAATTACTTAAGAACAGCCAATGTTTTAGGTGGTTTTGCAACTGGAGGAGATTCACCTCAAGGTGCTGGCTTTGCATCTTATTCTCATGGTACCGGTAATATTTTCCACACAGAAATTGGATACACATTACCTAAATCGATCTATAATTCTGAGAAAAAAATTCAACCATTCATAGGTTTCTCGTGGAAGGATCTAGAAGGATTGGATGAAGCTTCTTGGCATGGCGATTTTGGTGCAAACTGGGCAATTATTGGTCAGAATGTAAAAGTTTCTGCCGCTTATTCACTTCGCCCTGTATATATGATAAAAGACAGCAAGAATGTTGTTGACCATCATGCTGGGTTATTTGTAGCCCAACTTCAATTAAGAATCTGATATTCAATTGAGATATATCTAATTACCTCCGGGTATAAATTTTCGTTTTCCAAAAAAAAACACCAACTGTTCTGTTGGTGTTTTTTTATATATAATTGATGAAACCAAAATTATTTTTTCCTAGGTTTCTTATAAATTGGCACTGTACTACAAGGCTCCCCAAACATAATTGTCTTTGCAACAGGTCTCAATTTCTCTGTAATTTTTACATAAGCTGATGTTGGAACAGCTTCCTTGCTACATCCTTTGATCACTATCGGTTTATCCTCAAATTCATTGATATCCAAAGCGTCAATAGCCTTCTCGAAAATACTTTCCTCCAAACGTTCTAAATCTCCAAAGACAATCGTCTTGGCATATTTTTCAAAACGTGTGGTCAGCAACATATAAGCCCAAGTAGGAATAATGGCATCTACAGAACAGGTAATTGCGACATGCTTTCCTTCGTATGTAGACCAATCGTGTTCTTTTAAGAATAGTCTAAAATCCTTTTCACGTAACACAATTCCCTGAAAAAGCTGATCTTTTATATCAAATAACACTCTTTCTCCCTGTGGTTTAATTTCTTCAAGATCTAAAGAAACAAGGGCACTCTGAGCGACTCTATTTACAATTTCATCCATGTTTAAAAAGTTTTCTTATTAAACTGATTTACGAAGACAAAGTTACAAGTTTATATCTACTATTTTAATTCTTTCTGATAGAAATCGTTCACTAACGATTCCCCACTAAACTGATATTTAAACCTCGCCAAGCCTTCGTTTAAGTATTTCCCATCCTCTTCACATGAGTGACCAAAATCGATATATTCTTTCTCACAATCTCCGATCATCTGCATAAAAACAGCATCAAGTACTTTGTATTTTCTACCTTCTATAGAGTTGACTGAATACTGTACTTTGCAAACATTCGGAGTAAGAAACAATAAAGCGCCACTCAGCATTTCCCCTCCTTTAAACCCTCCTATCAATTTTATTTGATCAGGAAATAATGATTTTAGATAAATCAATTCCTCCAAAGAATGCGTAGGTGTCACATTATGTCTGCTCGTTAAATTATCATTCAACATTGTCCAAAATGCTTCAAAGTCATCACAAACTTTAATTTCAATATCATTCGATAAGGCTATTCTTTCATTCTTTCTCCTGCTTCTATCAGCCGCAATCTGACGATCAATTTTTATTACCCCACTCAAATCCCTTCTTATCAATTGCCATGAATTTTTAAATAGAGCATAGACGTCTTCTTCCCCTTGTTCGGTTTTGTAGATATATGGAGTTACCTTATAAATGATTTTTTGAACATCATGCACTAGACAATAACGTTCTATTTCAGAAAGTATATCAATGATTTTTTGAACAAAGGTTCTTGGTTTGTACAAAAGTCCACCAAAAGTAAGCCCTGCATGAGAACTCACCACTCCATCATTTAAAGTAGCAGGAAATAAGGCTACAATTTGATTCGTTTGATTTCTGATGATGAGAGAATAATCAATAAATCTGTCTTTATGATATTCAATAAAATCACGAGTAAAAAAAAAGTGTTGTTGCATACATTTCATCACAAAAGTATTCCACTCCGCCCTATTCTCTTGATGATACCTTTCTACTTTATATGTTTCCACTTTTATATGATCGAAAAAATGATGCTTTTACCCAATTTCAAACATGGGGATTAACTACTTTTTAAAATGAGATTCTTCTCAGAAATAAATATAAACAGCGTTTTAAAAATAATTCTACTTCTCTAGAAAATAGCGTTAAATTCTTCCTAAGAAACTGATGTAAATATCTAATTTATCTTTAATAAATACATTAAGGAATCAAATTTGTATATTTATAACTTAATACTGCTTTTGCATTCTGAAATAAAAAAATTATTTCAGAATGAACATCTAAGTGATTTTTTACTACTATTCAATGCGTTTCTTTTTTACGATAATAGCAATATGTTTTTCTTACATCTTATTCGCTCAACAAGATGTACAACAGGCTAAGAAAAAAATAGCCCAGACTTCTGCTATTCTCAAAAATACAACAGAACAAAAAGAAACTTCATTAAGTGAATTAAGCGACCTTGAAGCTCAAATTGAAGGTTTAGAACATCTGTTGGATCAAATTAATAAGCGCATAAATGTCTCGAAGAAAGAAGCTTTATTGGCTACACACAGTATCGATTCTCTTAACGATAAGGTGCTTCTTCTAAAACAAGAATATGCTCAACTCGTGTATGCCTCTTATAAAACAGGAGGTGACTTCGAACAGTTGGCTTATCTTCTTGCTAGCGATAATTTCTCACAATTTGTCAGAAGAGCAAGTTACATTGAGCATTACAAAGAAATTCGTAAAAAGCAGATTTTAGAAATTGAAAGAACACAAGCACTCCTAGCCGATAAAAAAGTAGAACTTGAAGAACGAAATAAAGAAGAACAAGTCCTTTTAAAAGAAGAGAAGGCTCAACTCGCTTCATTGAAATCATTAGAAAAACAACAAAGTGAATTAATAGCTGATCTTAAGAACAAAGAAGAATATCTAAAGAAACAGCTAGAACAAGAAAGAGAAGGTTTAGCTGAAATTCAACGTCAGATGTTAGCCATTACGACTAAAATAAAATCTGATGAAACATCAAGAAGTAAAGAGTTGGCCATGGCCTCCTCTAAATCTTTTGATGAGTTGCAAGGAACATTAATTTGGCCTGTTCCCGAAGGAGTTATCACCAATCGCTTTGGTATTCGTCCTCATCCCATCTTGGAGGGCGTTTCTATAGAAAATCATGGTATTGATATTCGTGTAAAACAAAACACCAAAGTAAAAACGGTGCACAAAGGAGTAGTCACGGCAGTATCAAAAGTACCCAACCTTCAAAATGTTGTCATGTTAAGACATGGCAACTACTTTACGGTTTACTCAAAACTTTCTAAAGTATATGTAAAGGTCGGCGATCAGCTTCCTTCTTCTAAAGCAATTGGGTTAGCAGGTAAAAACGAAGACGGTGTTTACGAAGTTCAATTTCAAATTTGGAATACTGAAGGACAAAAATTGGATCCTGAACAGTGGCTCGCTAAAGATTAATTCCTATTCATTCCCAACGACTTCCTCTAAACTCTTTTATTATTCATGTATTTTCACGTGTGAATAATATTTAATGAGTAAGATTTTAATTACATTTATTTGAGTTTTTACTTTTTTTAAGAGTTCTATAACAAACTCAATGTATTTTATCTCGTTCAATCGGAGACAACAAATAATTAAAACATGAAAAAATTCTTATTCACTATCTGCGCTCTACTAGCAACTGTAAGCCTTTATGCTCAAACCCCTGCTTTTACTGCATCACCTCAAGGTCAAAATATGGACTTTGAAACAATCAAGACATTAATTAAAGCTGAAAAAAGAGGCGTTTTAAAAGAAAACATGAATTTAGCCGAGGATGAAAATGATGTTTTCTGGCCTGTTTATGATAAATACGAATTCGAACATAGTCAATTGATGAATCAGCAATACGCACTTCTTAAAGAGTATGCTGAGAATTTCGAAACTCTTGATGAAAAGAGAACGGATGAGTTGATGAAATTGGCTTTGAAATTAAATAAACAAGAAATTGATCTTAATTTGAAGTACTACAAGCAGATGAAAAAAGTCGTTTCTACACAAACAGCTGCTCGTTTTGTTCAGATTATGGGACAGTTAAATACAGTGATCGACTTGAGCATGACTCAAGAGTTACCGCTGATTAATAACCTTTAATCGGTAAAGTATTTAACAAAAAAAGACCTTGGAGGATTCAACTTCAAGGTCTTTTTTTATTTGAAAATATTTTATTAAAAGAGCTTTTTTACTCCAATACTTTTGGTACTCTAAAGTAATCTGCGTCCTTTTTAGGAGCATTCTTTAAAGCATCCTCATGCGACAAAGTTCTTGCTGCTTCATCTTGTCTCCACACGCTTTGCTCTACTGTCATGTGAGTTAACGGCTCAACACCATCAGTATCTACTTCTTCAAGCTTTGCTACCCACTCCACAATTTCGTTCATGCTTTTCAGCATTTTCTCTTCTTTGTCTTTATCCAGTTCTAAACGGGATAAATGAGCAATTTTTTCTATAGTATCTTTATCAATAATCATAATTAGTGTTTGATTATTTTATCAATATATCACAAATTAAATGATTTATTTGAGATAATTTCAATAAAACACATGAATTAGTAAGAAATAACTCTTTTATACATCATAAGAAAAACCAATTAACCTTTAGTTGAATATTCTTTTGGGTAATGCTTTTTCAATTCAGCTTCTATGACCTCTTTCGTTTTCTTTTTCAATCGGTCCACATCATCTAAAGTGAGTCCTTCTGTAGAAATTGGTGCATGCTGTACCAAACGCAAAGGCGTCCATTTTAAATAAGGGCCTAATGATGGCCATATTTTCCAATTACTCACAATAGTCACCGGCACAACAGGCTTTTGAGCACGGATCGCAATTATATATGCCCCATCTTTAAAAGAATTCAAAGTAGGTGGCGTTCTATTTTGAGTACCTTCAGGAAAAATCCCTAAACTATACCCTTCTTTTAATCTATCAATTGATTTTTGAAAGAGTTCCTCATTCTTTCTCGAATTTTTTCTATCCACAGTGATATGGATATTTCTAAACATCCATCCAAAAATAGGTGCTTTTCCTAAACTGTTTTTCCCTAAAAAGATCACAAACTGATCCACAATCAATTGCAAAGCAGGAATATCCAGAAAAGAGGTATGATTACTCACAAATACATAAGCCTCTTTCTTCGACAATTTTACTTTTTTTTCCTTTTTAATAGGAATCAAAATCATGATATAAGTAAAATAGGCCCAAGCTTTATTTAGGTAGTAAGTGAATGGCAATAGCTTCCTATTGGGCACCCAAATAACTAGCGCAAAAAGTGGATACAACAGTAAAAGCCCAAGCATGAACATACTGATACCCCAGATTAAATAAAGTCTTAAAAAAAACATCATTTTGGCTATTGAATTAAGTGAAGATCACCTCTTCTTAAATTACCAGCAAAGAGAAAATTTAGTTTAGTTTTTACTTGAATACTTTTCTCTTACTTACAAAAATGATATATTTTTTTATTGATGAATAAATGTTCAATGATTTTTTCGTCAATTCACAAGATATTTTCTTACTATTTGATGTTTAATTAATGCATTTCTCTAATTTTATAGTCTGTTTTTTATCATCTTGTATATGAATAATGGTAGTGCGTTAAAACGTAGATCCGATTATTCAAAACTAAGATTTCAAAAGTCACCATCAGCTTTTTATGCGTTCAGTAGATCAACTCAACCCCAAAGAATACATTATTGTCAAAGGAGCCAAAGTCAACAATCTAAAAAATGTTGATGTGTCCATTCCTAGAAATAGTTTTGTGGTCATCACAGGTGTTTCAGGATCTGGAAAATCCTCCTTAGCTTTCGATACCCTTTTTGCAGAGGGACAACGTATGTATGTGGAAAGTTTGAGTTCCTATGCCCGTCAGTTTTTGGGCAGAATGGAAAAACCTGAGGTGGAATACATCAGAGGAGTTTGCCCTGCCATCGCGGTAGAACAAAAAGTCTCAACGAAAAACCCTAGGTCTACTGTAGGTACCACCACCGAGATTTACGATTACCTCAAATTACTTTTTGCAAGAGTAGGTACTACCTACTCACCTATATCTGGAGAAAAAGTAAGTAAATCTTCTGTAACGGATATCGTCAACTACATCTATACTTTTAAGGAAGGCACAAGGTTTATTATCTCTTGTCCATTAAAAATTCCTGAAGGACGTGAACCAAAAATTGCTCTCAACCTTCTACTACAGCAAGGTTTTACAAGAGTGATTGCTGATGGTCAAGTGGTGTATATCGAAGAATTAGTAGAAAGCTTAGAAAAAGGTGAAAAGGTAGATCTCGAAGCCTTGGAAATGCTAATTGATAGAAACGCAGTCAAAAAAGACGATGAAGAGAATCAGTTTAGAGTAGCTGACTCCATTCAAACTGCGTTATTCGAAGGTGTTGGCGAATGTAGAATCGAAATTATCCAAAAAGGAAAAGATAAAATTAGCACAACCTTCTCCGATAAGTTCGAAGCCGACGGAATGATCTTCGAGGAACCAAGTGTCAACCTTTTCAGTTTCAATAACCCTTACGGTGCTTGTAAACGATGTGAAGGTTTCGGTAAGATTTTAGGTATCGATCCTGATTTAGTCATTCCCGATAAAACACTTTCTGTGATTGATGATGCGATTATGCCTTGGAGAACGGAAACCATGAAAAAATGGTTGAAACCTCTAACGGATAATGCACACGAAAACGGCTTCCCAATTTTTAGATCGTACAATGAATTATCTGATGATGAAAAGGATATTCTTTGGAACGGTAAAGGCAAGTTTAAAGGTATCAACAAGTTCTTTGATCACTTAGCTTCTAAAACGCATAAGATTCAATACCGCGTGATGTTATCAAGATATCGTGGTAGAACTGTTTGCCCAGAATGTCATGGTTCAAGACTTAGAAAAGATGCTTCATATGTCAAAATCGATGGTAAATCAATTATTGATGTGGTATTAATGCCTATCGAAGAATCGAGTGCCTTTTTCGATAAAATCAAATTAAACATACACGAGCATAAAATTGCCGATCGCCTTCTTGCAGAAATCAAGAACAGATTGCAATACATGAATAAAGTGGGGTTAGGTTACCTTACCCTCAACCGTCTGACAAGTACTTTATCGGGCGGTGAATATCAAAGAATAAAATTAGCGACTTCTTTAGGTTCTGCATTAGTAGGATCGATGTATATCTTGGATGAGCCAAGTATCGGTCTTCACCCAAGAGATACACAAAACCTTATCGTTGTTCTAAAAGAATTACAGCGATTGGGGAATACGGTTATCGTAGTAGAACACGAGGAAGAAGTAATGCGTGCGGCCGACGAAATTATTGATATCGGACCGGATGCAGGTAGTTATGGCGGTCAACTTCAATTCCAAGGAAGTATTGACGAAGCCATTGCAAACCCAGAACAATCGCATACCACTCGTTATTTAAGTGGATTATCATTTATTCCGACACCGGAAAAGCGTAGACCTTGGTCAGAATACATCGAAGTGATAGGAGCCAAAGAAAACAACTTGAAAAACCTTGATATCAAATTCCCATTGGGAGTAATTACATGTATTACGGGGGTTTCTGGTAGTGGTAAATCAACTTTAGTTAAAAAATGTCTGACTCCTGCTTTAAACAGAGCATTGGGGAATCATACAGACGAAAAAGCAAAGATTGATCGAATCGATGGCAACATCAAGAGTATTACCAAAGTGGAGTTTGTCGACCAAAACCCTATTGGTAAATCATCTCGTTCTAACCCTGTAACCTACGTTAAAGCATACGATCCAATCAGGGAATTATTCTCTAAGCAACCACTTTCTACCAATAGAGGTTACAAGCCTGCTTTCTTTTCTTTTAATGTGGATGGAGGCCGTTGTGAAACTTGTCAGGGTGAAGGAACAAACAAGATAGAGATGCAGTTTATGGCGGATATCTTCCTTCCTTGCGAAAGTTGTGGTGGTAAGCGTTTTAAAAATGAAATTCTTGAAGTAAAATATAAGGAGAAAAGTATTTCTGACATCCTCGAACTCAGTGTAGACGAGGCGGTAGAATTCTTTGCCGACCAAAAGAAGATTATCCAGCGTCTCCAACCATTACTTGATGTTGGTTTGGGTTATATTCGTTTGGGTCAATCATCAAATACTCTTTCTGGAGGAGAGGCACAAAGAGTAAAATTAGCTTCATTCTTAGCCAAAGGCACACTAAAAGAATCCGAAAGAGTACTTTTTGTATTCGATGAACCAACGACCGGACTTCATTTCCAAGACATCGATAAATTAATGAAAGCCATCAATGCATTGATTGATAAAGGACATACGGCCATTATTATCGAACATAACGTGGAGGTAATTAAAACAGCCGATTGGATGATCGATATCGGTCCTGAAGGAGGTAAAAACGGTGGAGACATTGTCTTTGAAGGAACTCCAGATGATATTATTAAAACCAAAAATGGCTTTACTGCAGGTTATTTAAAAGCAGCCATGAAATCTAACTAATTTACTATATGAGCATGACGATCTATCTTGTTCGACATACTACCCCTGATGTCGAAGCAAGCAAAATTTTATATGGACAAACAGATTTAAATTTGGATCAAAATTTTGATGCTGAAGCCGAAGAAGTAAAACAAACTATTGGTGATGATGGACTATCCAGTATTTTTTATAGTCCACTAAAAAGGTGTAAACAATTAGCAAAGAAACTACCTGCTGATATTCACATTGAAGATGATCGTTTGCTAGAAATTAATTATGGTGATTGGGAGATGAAAACCTTCCACGAATTGGGTGCTGACTTAAAAGAGTGGGCCAAATATTTTGATCATAAGGCGGCTCCAAATGGCGAATCTTTGATGGACGTAAAATCGAGATTATGCGATTTTTGGCAAGATAATATTCAATATGATGAAGGTAAAAGTATCGCTATTGTAACCCACGGTGTTGTAATGCGAGTAATTTTATGTTACCTTCTCGAAATGCCTTTAAAAAATATCTTCCGAATTCAGTTTGGGTTTGGTAAGGTAATTAAGATTGAACTACAAGAATCTGGTAGAACCAGAGTAAACATATAACAATGAGCTTCGAAATAAAAATTCAAATATTTGAGGGCCCTTTTGATCTCCTTCTTTTCTTTATTCAAAGAGATGAATTAGACATTCATGATATTCCTATTTCACAAATCACCAACGATTTTTTAGGGTATATGGAAGATATGGAACGTCTTAATATTGAATTAGCGAGTGATTTCATTGTTGTTGCGGCTACGTTAATGCGTATTAAAGCAAAGATGTTATTACCAAGAGTTGAAAAGGACGAAGATGGCAATGATATCGACCCAAGAGATGAATTAGTCAAACACCTTTTAGAATACATGAAGTACAAATCGGTTCTTCAAACACTAGAAGAGTGGGAAATTTCTATGCTAAATAGAGAAAAAAGAGGAAACATCTCCAACGAAGTCTCTGATATTGAAGAAGAAATTGGAGTAGAAGCCGAACTTCAGAATGTGGACTTATTCAGCCTTCTAAAGTTCTATCAAAATGCCTTAAAGAAGCTAGATGCCCAAGAAAATGCACCTCGACATCAGGTAGTAAAGTATCCTTATTCTCAAGAAGAAAGACAAGACAGCATCATCGATACCTTAAAAACTAAAGAAAAGTTTAGTTTTATGGATTTAATTAAAGCAGATTTTAATAATGTGGCCATTGTTTTCAACTTTCTAGCTGTTTTAGAGTTACTTTCTCAAAACAGAATTACCATTGAAGTACACGAAGGATTCAACAATTTTGATATTAAGAGAATTGATGAAGCTGCTTAATTCTATCCAAAAAAAGTCCTATCATTATCCTCTACTTTTTATCCTTTGGTTAATAACACATGGTATATTGTGGCAGAGTAATGGACCTAAATTAGGTGCTGATTCTCGCTTCTTTTTCTACCTTTCTGATGATATACTTAATCATCAAATGACATTCGATAGAAGCGTATGGTACCTAACTTATGGTATTTTCATCACATTCTTTCGTCTATTTACTCAAAAAATTGAAGCGATTGTTGTTGGACAGTTAGCTTTGAACTTCCTCAGTGGCGTCTGTTTATATCAGATAATTAAAAAATATTCAGATCATTCTACAATTGCTTTTTTAGGGACATTTGCCTATTTGTTCTTCCCTATTTCTTTAGAGTGGAATTACATCATCTATAGTGAGTCTCTATTCACATCACTTTCTATAATCACCTTTTATTTTTTCACACGAAAAAAGTACTGGAAATTCACTTTCCTATTTTTACTCACATTTTTTACACGACCTAATGGTATTGTATTATTAAGTGCTCTTGTCATTGCCTATTTCTTAGAACTATATCAATCCAAAAAAATTAAAAGAAGCTATATAATTGGAATATCATCTATCGGCTTTCTTTTATTATTGATAATTTTAAACCGTATGATGTCGTTCTATGGTCCGCTTATGATAGAAGGATATCTAATTGCAGAAATCATTTACCCTAAATACACGTATTTCATTCAACCCATTGATTCTCCTTTTCTGATATCAAAAGACCAGAATATACTTTTACAGTTAATAGGATTTTCTTTTGGTAACTTATGGTACTCAATTCAACTATTTACTATTAAAAGCCTATTTTTTTGGGGACATATTAAACCATATTATTCCACTTTACATAACCTGATAATTGCCGTAACCCTCTATCCTCTTTATTTTATTTCGGTATTAGGTATTCGACAAATAAATAAGTGGGATCTCCTTTTAAGATCATTTGTTTTGTTTATCCTTTTTCAAGGTCTAGTTGTTGGTTTAACATCAGAAAATTGGGATGGAAGGTTCTTACCTCCCTTACTTCCTTATTTGATTATTTTGGGATGTATAGGCCTAAAAAAATACCCGACCTTATCAAAATAAAGTCAGGTATTAATTATTTATATAAAAGGCATCTATTTTACGAAATGTAAATCACTAATTGGAACAGTTATAACATCTTGACCTATTTGATAGGTAATCGAATCATCTGCTTTGTTATAACGAACAAACATATCTTCACTACTTGCATAATTTGATTCTTTATAATTTGCTGTATTTGGAGTAATGAATTGAATTTCACAATCTACTGTTTCACCAGTCCATGCTAAATAGTATTCAAATTTAAATGTATGACCAACTAGGTTGGAAGGTATTTCCACATTATGAGGTCTTTTTAAATCTTCACTTCTATCTGTTGTTTCTTTTATGATTTGAGTATCTACTTTTCTATTTACAAGGTAGTCTGGCGTTTGAATGGAAGCCAATTGCTTGTTAGAAACAGGTGAGGTAGTTTGTATAACCGTTAAACCTTTATCGTTTACCGGACGAACTTTTTCACTTAATTGAGCTGCTGGCTGGTCTTTTTTAGGGAGTGAAAACCCATAGTCTTCAAATTTAGCATGTTGACTTACGTCTTCTTTTGTGAACTTATCTAAGGTTTTTAAAGAACTTTTTGATGAAATAGAACCACCTTGGTTTTCGTCTGGCTTGGTATCTACTCCAGAAACTTCATCTCCTTTATTTCCTTCGGGAGTTTCTGTTACTGTTTGATCTGGCGTTTGTGAAGCTGTAGAATCATTTGTGGCCAAAACTGGTTTTT
The DNA here is from genome assembly GCF_018736045.1 of Flammeovirga yaeyamensis. Classification (NCBI taxonomy): domain Bacteria; kingdom Pseudomonadati; phylum Bacteroidota; class Cytophagia; order Cytophagales; family Flammeovirgaceae; genus Flammeovirga; species Flammeovirga yaeyamensis. The sequence goes on from NZ_CP076132.1 coordinate 4,884,797, forward strand.
CTACTTTTGGTTTCTGAGCTACTGGCTCTGGATCTTTATCTTTATTACAAGCTGAAATGGATAATAATAATGCTAGTGGTGCGATGAATTTGATTGAATTTTTCATGATAATTCTAGTTTAATTTAGTTTTCTGATGTATTAAGTTTTGTTGCAGTTTATGACATTCAGATTGGAGACTATATATAGATATAGCTATCACTAACTCTATATATAGTTTCCTGAACTGATGTTATTTTTTAAGTGTTTTCAGTTCTTTCACATTAACCGAGTAATCTCTACCCATAGCATGGAACGAAATTGTATTTGTTGATTCATCATATTTAAATGATAAATGATCATTTCCGTAGTCATTGCTAGTACCATCAAAATTCAACAACTTGATTTTAATGTTGATATAGTCTTTCGACATGACTAAAAAGGTTACATCAGATAAGAAATCATCATTAGGAGTTTGCTGTTTAAACTTGTAAGTATTTCCTGTCATAAAGAAACCGTCAGGTATAGGTTTCTGTGATTCTAGGTACTCCTGATATTCTTTACTCTGAGTAAAAGTCAGAAAGTCTTTTTGTGCTTGTTTAAAAGGTTTGATCGGGGTTGAATCCGTTCCTTTTAATCCTGAATTTTCTTGAGGAGTCTCATCTGTAGTGGAAGGTTTAGTTGTTGTCACCTCTTCTGTACTTGTGGTTGTTTCAGGTTTCTGAACAGTTGGATTAGTTTCTGTAGAATCCGTTTTGGCTTGAACCTGTTCTGCTGGTACTTCTATTTTTGCTTTTACTGGCTCTGGATCATTTTCTTTATTACAAGAAAATAATGAGAACATAAATGCTGTGGTTGTTAAGATATAGATTGACTTTTTCATAGATTAATTAGATTTGATTGATTTGTTAAGAATAATTAAAATTACTTCTTCAAATAACGTTAGTGTTAAAAAAACGGACATCAAATTAACAGTCAATAACAAAGAATCAATTTAACTTTTCCAAGACAAACAAACTAAAAACACCTATTAAACACACAATATCAGATATTTACATGTTAAATAATTATATTATTTAAATTTTATATAAATAATGACCTTTCAAGTATTTACTTACACTTTTAACAGTTTAAATAATTCTATGAATGTGAAATACTTCACATTCTAATTACCAAAACATCATTAAATTGTGATTATAAATCATTATTCAGCACCTAATTAACTATTAAAAATACTACTTATCATGAAGAAATTTCTCTTACTATTTACCATTGCCCTATTCTCTTTAGGTTGTGATAATAACGAAAATGATACTCCTCCTACTAATCTTCCTGAGCTTTCAGAAACAGCAACCTACAAAGTCACTTTCCAAGGAACATGGAGTAGTAGCAGTCATCCAACCGAATACCCTAGCAACTCTCACTTTTCTGGTGTTATTGGTATGACCCACAATCAAGATACTAGTTTTAGAACTGTTGGGCAGTTGGCTACAGAAGGTATTAAAATAATGGCCGAAACTGGTGGAAAAGGCACCCTAAGTAGTGAAATAAACTCCATAATTGAAGATGGTAATGCTTCAGTATTAATAAGTGAAGGTGGTCTTTCTACTGGTTCTAGTGGTATTAGTTTTGAGGTAACTGTCGATAAGGATTACCCCTACATCAGTTTATTTTCTATGATTGCTCCTAGCCCTGATTGGTATGTAGCTATCGAAAATTACCATTTGATAAATGAAGGAGCTTGGGTGGAGTTAATCACTTTACAACCCATGCATTATGATGCAGGCACTGATAGTGGAGTTTCTTTTGCATCACCAAATGCTCCTACCACACCACAAGAGCCCATTTCTATTATTACAAGTTCTCCACTTGGAAATGGAGAAATGGTCAATCCGTCAGTCGCTACTTTTACTTTTGAAAGAATAGAATAAAAAAAGGCTTTCGTGGATGTGTATTTTCATCTACGAAAGCCTTTTTCTTTATATAAATTAAAGACTAATTTTCTCTTATTTCATTTTGCTTAGGCATTGTAAAATGCTCCCACCCGCTTCCTAAGTTCAAATCTCTTTGAGGGAAAGGAATAGAAATACCTTCATGTTTAAAGCGCTCAAACAAGGCATAATAGATGGAGCTCTTTAAATGTCCTGGCTGAGAATAATATTTTACAGTCCATACATTTAGGGTAAAATTGATAGAGTTATCACCCCATTCTACGAACATTAAATCAGGAGCAGGACTTTTCATCACTCCATCAATATGATTAAGGACTTCTAAAGTGACTTCTCTAACTTTTTTTGGGTCTTCGTTATAAGATACACCAATTGGAATTCTTATTCTTACTCTCTTCTCATTATGCGACCAGTTAATCACATTATTTGATATAAACTGAGAGTTTGGAACAATTACCGTAATATTATCATTGGTTAAAATGGTTGACGATCTAGAATTGATTTCTACCACTTTACCTCTAGTATCACCAATTTCAACCATATCACCTACTTTAATTGGTTGCTCAAATAATATGATTATACCCGATATAAAGTTATCAGCGATTGTTTGTAAACCAAAACCAATACCTACACCAAGTGCACCAATTAGGACTGATAATGAGCTAAGATTAATTCCTGAAGATTGAAAAATGATAATACATCCAATACTCACAAAAGAATATCTAAATATCGTCCCGATATTATAGCTTACCGATTCTTCCAATCCATATTTGGGAAGTATTTTATTTACCAACATTTTTCTTAGCCTACTTGATAAAAAGAAAACCAAGACAAAAGCCAGAATAATAGCTATTACAGATAGAGGAGTAAACTCTTTTCCACCTACGTGGAAAGGGTAAGTAAAAATCTCAACAATAAGTTCAAAAAGTTCATTATCACTTATTTCTTCCATAGTAGTTTAATTTTTTTGAGGTTAATAGATTGTAAAATCCTGTTCCAAAACATAGATTTTAATAAAAATAAAAAGGCTACCATTAAGGTAACCTTTTATATCAAAAATCTTATTTTATCACCACTGAAAATTAATTTCCAGATAATATTTTCTGATAACGTGCATCGTCATTCAATACTTTCACCGCCTCAATTACATCAAGGTCAGCTGTAAATGTAGATTCGATTTCACCAGCTTCAAGGTAATATCTTTTACAAATTTCAGCTTCAAGTACATCTGTGATTTCTTGCCTAAACTTAATCACATCCGACTCTTTATTATGATAAACTAATTTTCTCAAGTTTTCGATTTCATCTTTAATGTCTTCGTAATACTTGTCTTCTTTAGCACTTTTTTCTAACTCTTCCATAGTTACTTCTACTTTCGTTTGGTAACCATAATCTTTATCTTTTAACCATTCTACAAAATCCTCAAACTGAGCATCAGATAGATTAAAGTCTCTTGCAGCTACAATTTTTTCATTCTCATGATGGAATTTAGTAGCGTAGTCAAAAATCAACCCTTTAAGAATTAGAGAAACTGTAATCTGAGCAAAGTTGAATGGCTTTACTTTGATATCTGGCATTACACCACCACCATCTAAAACAGGTCTTCCGTTGGCTGTTTTAAATTGTTCTCTTAAAGAATCAGCAACAACAATTGCTTCTCCATCTTCATTTCTATGGCTATAATCAATAGCTTGAATACATCTACCAGATGGAATGTAGTATTTAGCTACAGTTACTTTTAGTCTTGAATTGTAATCCAATGGACGAGTGGCCTGAACCAATCCCTTACCAAATGATCTTGATCCTAATAAAACGCCTCTATCATAATCTTGAATCGAACCAGAAACAATTTCAGCAGCAGAAGCAGATCCACCATTCACTAAAACAGCTATTGGAATTTCTGTATCCAACGGAGGATTCATAGCTTTATATGTTTTGTTCCAATCTTCGATTCTACCTTTAGTATACACCACATCAGAACCTTTTGGAACAAATAAATTCACAATACTTACCGCTTCATTCAATAAACCACCTGGGTTACCTCTTAAATCGATAATTATTTTTGTAGCACCTCTATCTTTTAATTCAGTAAGCGCATCTCCAACTTCTTTACTAGCATTTCTAGTAAAATCAGACAATTGAATCAATCCTACATTATCTGTCACCATGCCATAATAAGGGACATTATTAATTTGGATTTTTTCTCTCTTCACCTTAACATCAAAAGGTTGTTCTTGCCCAAATCTTTTAATAGTTAAAGTGACTTCACTACCAGCTTGTCCCTTTAAATATTTAGATATTTCTTCTGTATTCTTTCCTGAAATATCATCTCCATCTACTTTCTTAATGATATCTCCAATCTGAAGTCCCGCCTCGTAAGCTGGGTAACCTTCATTAGGAAGAATGACAGTAATGTCTCCATTTCTATTTCCTACGACAACACCTAAACCACCATACTCACCAGTTGTCATCGTTCTATAATCTTCGATTCTGTCTTCTGGGATATAATTTGTGTAGGGATCTAACGTAGCTAACATTGCCTCTATGCCGGTAGTCATTAACTCCGAAGGGTTAACATCATCAACATAATATGTATTTACTTCTTGATAAAGTTGAGCAAAGATCTTCATGTTCTTTGCAATTTCGAAGTAGTGATTACCTAATTTCTTGCTTGTAAAAGAGAAGAATAATAGAGGTAGAATCACCAAAGAAGATAAGAATATGTGCTTTTTCTTTAAACGCATATATTTATATATTAAAATATGAGTGGTAATCTTAATTAGGCGTGACCAAACTATAGATCGACATTAATAAATAAAGTTAAAGGAAAATTAATCAAAAATCTTCTATTTATTGATGCTTTATATACTTTTTCAATAATTTTTAGAGGAACTAACGAAAATGCACTCATGTTTTATTATATTTACAATTCTTAACACCCTAGTAAAACGTAACAAATTTCTTTTTTGATTAAATCACGGGGTTAAGTACCATAAACTATCTTCAGGCTGATATGAAACTCTATAGATTTCTACTTTTTGCTATATTTCTGGGGCTACCTATTATAACTTATGCCCAAATGGAAGGGAGTGTCTACTCTGTCACAGGTCGTGGCGGTGTAGGAACTACTTTTGTGACCGATTATCAAGCGATTGGTATTAACCCTGCCAATCTTGGAATCAAAAAAAATTACAGAGATCCCAAATTTACTTTTGGATTACTCGAATCGAACTTCATCTTTTCATCAGAGGCAATTAACACTCAGGAGCTTCTTAGTGCATTGACTGATTACAGAACTACAAAATTTAGTCTCGAGGATAAACAAAGAGCTGTTGATAAATTTGACAGTAAAGTAACCACTGTAGATGCAAGTGTTATGTTATTTGGTGCAAGTATGCAACTTCCCAAAAAATGGGGTGGTGTAGCCATCAGCATCAGAGATAATGTTCATACGAGGGTAAAAACAAATGCTTTTGCAGCTGAGGTTTTATTCTTTGGAGCGACATCAAGTTACTTTCCTAAATTAGAATTAGCAGATGGAAGTATCATCGATAACCCAAGACATACTGGACAAGGTGAACCTTTAACTTCTGAACAAATTTCTCAAGTTAGAGGCGGATATTTCGAAAATGTAGACGATGCTCAAACATATAGTGAACTATTAGCAGGTACAAAAACCAAGTCTACTTGGGTGAGAGAGTATAATGCTGCTTGGGGTGCACAAATTTTAGAAACATACGATTTGTCAATTTATGGAGGTTTCGGTGCAAAATACATTCAAGGTTTAATGATTCTTGATTTTGAAGTAGATGATAATGGCAATATGAAAGATGCTGTTTTCTCTTCTTCATTTGTCAACCCAGAAGATGTATTGAATGCTGCATCTCCAGATGCCAATGCTATCATTAACTCTACTACTGCAGACAATCGTTCTATGACTCAAAAAGCACTTTTCCCTAAAAATGCTGGTTGGGGTTGGGGTCTTGATTTTGGTCTGACATTCGTTATTAAAAGAAACTTAAAGGTAAGTGCAGCAATTTCTAATTTCGGTAAAATGAATTGGGAAGGTCAAGTTTACTCAATTAATGATGGTAAACTAGCTAATATTAATGGTCAAGGTTTAGATAATTACAACTTCTTGATTAACGATCAATCTGCCTTTCAATTTGCAGGAACTAATTCTGCTTTAGACTGGACGACTGATGCAAAAAAAGAATCATTTGATTTACCGACAATATTACGCTTCGGAGCGAGCTACGAGTTTTTCCGTTTAGTACATGTTGGTTTCGATGTGATTATTCCTCAAAATAATGAGCCTGGTAACATAGAAAATCCATTTTATGCCATTGGAGGTGATTTCAGACCTTTCAAAAGATTTGCCTTCTCTACAGGGTTTAACTATGGTGGTAACAACGAAGTATTTAACTTCCCACTTGGTGTTACTTATTTCTCAAGAAAAGGAAATTACGAGGCTGGTATCTCTACCCATGACGTTAAATCTTACTTTGCCCAATCGGCAAATACAAGTACTATTTCATTGGCAGGAGGTTTCTTAAGATTCAAAATTTAAAACTAGCTTTTTCATAGATCTTTTTAGTATAAAACCATCGTTTTTAATAAACAATAAGTATTTGCCCAATATTTGCAGTAGTGACTTCAAATGTGTTCAATTGAATATGAAAAGAAGTTTCTTACATATATTAATCTTATTATTTAGTATTTCATATACTCAGGTATTTGGTCAATTTGGTGTGGATATCAAAAACGGAGATCTTATCAACACCACCGAAGTCCAATTATCTATTAATATCCCTGATGCTATCAAAATGATCATTAGTAATGATTACGATTTTGGTGATGCAGAATGGGTGAATTACCAAAGACACTATTTTTGGACACTTAACGATGGTGATGGGGAAAAAGAAGTTTTCCTTAAATTCCTTTTAGCAAACGGTCGAGAAACCGATGTTTTTGTAGCCTACACTATTCTAGATACCAAACCACCTTATGCAGGTCGAGTAAACTTTTCTAGAGGTAATTATACACGTTCTAGAAGAGTAGAAATTGATTTAAAATGTAAGGAAGCAACATTCATGAACCTCAGTAACACAGGAGTGTTTAATGATGCAGATTGGATGCCTTTCAGAAAACATATTCACTCTTGGATGCTTACTTCTGGTGATGGTTTAAAAAAGTTACATGTAAAGTTTAAAGACAATGCAGGTAACGAAACTAAAGTGTATACCGACTATATCAAATTAGATACTCAAGCTCCCGAACCAAAATATATAGATATTGTTCCAGATTATGCTGTTTATGATCGTTCCAACGACATCAAATATGTAAATCAACATAATAAAATTGTAAGCTTAGAAATGGAAGCAAAAGGTGCTGAATACATGAAAATCAGTAACAGCATGAACTTCTATGGACATAAATGGAGAAGATATACCGATTTCTTGGATGAATGGGAAATGGAAGAAGATGTCTTCGAAGGATTCAAAAAAGTATTTATCAGATTTAGAGATAAAGCAGGTAACGAATCGAAAACCATTTCTCAACGTATTTATGTTGATACAAAACCGCCAATTAATCCTAGAATATCAATTAATGGTGGAGATGAATATACTAAGTCTACTCATGTCACACTTCAGTTAAGAGCGACTGATGCCTATGAAATGAGGATTGCCAACGACAAAGAATTTGATACTGCCGGAGAATGGGAGTTTTACAATAGAAACAAAATCTGGGAACTTCAAGAGGGAGAAACAGGTAAAAGGGAAGTTTGGATTTCTTACAGAGATAAAGCTCGAAATCAATCAGAACCTATAAAAGCAGAGATAATATACGATAAAGATCCTCCTAGCGATGGTCAGATATTTACTCAAGGTGATATAACATCTACTTCTGAAAAATCTATCAATATTCGATTAAAAGCGGAAGGGGCCTTTTTAATGAAGATAGCATTAGAAGATCGATTCGAAAAAGCACCTTGGAGAGATTATGATACTCGTCCTTTTTCTATTTTCCTTGGAGATGATGGTGGATCAAAAAAGATACTAGTACAATTTAAAGATCGATCGGGAAATCTATCTGAAATTTACGAAAAAGAGATTTTTCAGGAAATTAGAGCTTTAACACCGATGATTGTCATCGATGAGAATCAAGAATACAATACGGATAAAGAAGGTAAAGTCAACCTATTTTTGTATTGCTTGAATGCTACTAAAATGATGGTAAGTACATCAGAAGATTTTAGTGATGCAGAATGGATCGATTATAAAAAAAGAATTCCATTCTACTTAAAAAAACCTGATGGAACTAAAACTATCTACGCAAAATTTAAGACCTCTACAAATACAGAGTCTATTACCGTTCGAGATCAAATTCAATGGGACATTACTCCTCCTCAAAATCCAACAATGGAGTTAAAAGTTCTTCCTACAGAATCAAGAATTTATTATACAAAAGATTATATCGTTAAGGTAAAAGCGGAAGACGCAGTTGCCATGCAAATTACTGAAGACTCATCTTTCACAACTGCATCATGGAAACCATATGTAGAAACTCCTTTCTTTTATGGAATGAGTGTAAAAGGAGGACCTGTTGGCTACCGTAATTTATATGTCCGATTTAAAGATTTTGTGGGTAACCTTTCAGAGCCTATTAAAAAGAAAGTGTATTTCGATGCTACTGCCCCTCAAAATCTAGCCGTTCGAGTTATTGTACCCGAGATACAAGAAAATATTGCTGTTCCTTTACAATTCAATTTTGTGAGGGAAGCTGCTTTACATATGGAAATGATTGCTGACTCTGCTTTCTATATGAGAATAGCGGATAATCCTACTTGGCAAAATTCAGAATGGATTCCATATCAAAGAGATTATCATTATCCATTAAGTGGTCAAGAAGGTAAGAAAATGATCTACGTTCAGTTTAAGGACGACCATGATAATGTCACTCGAATTATCAAAAAGAACATTATTTGGGATAGAGATCCTCCTTTACAACCTCAATTGATAATTAATAAAGGAGATGAATATACAAGAGAAGCTACAAGAAGAGTTGTACTTAATCCAATATGTACGAATGCTGATTTCATGGTCATTTCTAATAACTCAGATTTATCTGAGGGGTATTGGACTCATTACCGATCAAGAGTAAATTGGTTACTTACTGAGGGCGATGGTGAAAAAACCGTATATGTAAAGTATTTTGATTATGCTGGCAATGAATCTTTCGAAGCAAGAGCTCATATCAATTTAGACCGTTCTACTCCTTCTATTAATTCTATTACTATTAATAATAAGGAACAATTGACGGGAGATCCTGAAGTAACCTTAAAAATTGATGCGACTCATGCTGCTGAAATGATCATTTCTAATGATTATAGTTTTGCTTCTCCTTCTTCTTGGGAACCTTATCAAAGAGAAAAGAAATGGAGGTTGCACCCTCACTCTAGTCAAGCAAAAGTATTTATCAAAGTAAGAAACAAAGCAGGAATGCAATCTGCACCTTCTTATTCAACAATAAAACTAGATACAGATCACCCAATATTATATAATATCCAAATTAATAATGGGGCAACGGGTACGGAAGAACAAGTGGTTAAAGTTCAGACGCATGCTTCTGATGATACTATTGAAATGCAGCTTTCGAATACCAACAAATTCTATAACGCTGAATGGATTCCATACACCACTGAGATTGAATGGGATTTAGGAGGAAGAGGCAGAAAGTATGTTTACGTTCGATTTAGAGATGAAGCAGGTAACGTTTCTCAGCCATTAAGAGCTGAAATTTTAGTTTACGAACAAGTAAGATAATTCTATTTCATTAAAATACAGAAACCCCTTTTACAAAAAATATAATTTGTAAAAGGGGTTTTGTCTTTTCAAAGAATTGAAATTTAAGACACACACTTATATGTTAACATTGATTATTTAAAATACCTTACTATTCCCGAATTGCTTTTCAGTAATATTAACTTATTCATATTTCTGTAACAACAATAGGATTTCAATTCATCATTTGTTCTTTTTTCAGCTAATTCCACGAAATATTTACCCTCTACTTTTGCATCAGTTAAAAACAACAAACCAAGATGAAAACTTTTAACCTACTAGTTTTATTATCAATCATAACTAGCATTCAACTTCATGCCCAAGCCGTAATATCGGGTATGGTGAAGGATGCTGACACTGGCGAAGAAATAATTGGTGCCAGTGTAATCATCAAAGGCACAACAAAAGGTGCCTCATCTGACATCTACGGAAAATTTTCTTTTCAAGTTGAGTCTGGTACTCACGAAATTATCGCTTCTTTTATTGGTTACAAGGCGTCTAGCAAAACAGTAAGCATAAACGCTAACGGAAATGCAGAAGTGATTTTCAATTTAGCTATTGATGCACAAGAGTTAGAAGCTGTTGAGATTGTTGGTAAAGCCAACAAAGAAAGTGCTCAAGCTTTAATGGTTGAGCGTAAGAACGCGGATATCATGATCGAATCTATTGGTGCCGAAGAAATGTCTGTAAAAGGTGTTTCGGATGTAGAAGGTGCCATGACAAAAATGACAGGTGTGGCGAAAGTAAGAGGAAAAGGACTTTATGTAAGAGGTCTTGGAGATCGTTACAACATCGCAACAATGAACGGACTTCCGGTTCCATCTACCAACCCCGACTTAAAAGTTATCCCGTTATCAATTTTCCCTACTGACTTAGTTAAAAACATTGGTGTCTCTAAAACAGCAACTCCAGAATTATATGGTGATTTCGCTGGTGCAAACATTGACATTACGCTTAAAGATTATCCTGATGATGCTTTCTTTACAATAGGAATTTCAGGAGCATACAACACTTTAGCTTCATTCAACGACTTTAAAACGCATAAAGACGGACAGTACGAAGCGTTTGGATTTAATGGCGATGCAAGACAAAGACCTGAAGGAGGTGTACCTACAATTACTCCAAATGGCGAACCAGGTAATTTTAATACATCATGGTCGCCAACTACAATAAACGCTCCGATGAACTTAGGTTTAAATGCATCTGGTGGTAAATCTTGGAATATTGGTGATGAAAGTGTTTTTGGTATAATCGGATCATTAGCTCACAGTAATAAATATGAGTACAGAGATGGTCGCTTTGCCGCTTACAATGCACAAGCCACTCCATATGTAGATTATGATCGTGAAGAGTGGATCTACTCTACAAATACTTCTGCTTTATTAAACTTCACATTTGAATTAAATAGCAGACATAAATTCAAATTAAACAATATCGTTGTCAACGAGTCTTTCAACTCAGTGGATGAAAACTACGGATACAACAACGACTTGGATACTGAAACATTATTCGCTAGAAGAAATACATATCTTCAAAATACCATCTTCGTTAATCAGTTTTCTGGTGATCATAAATTCATGGAAAATGATCGATTGAATTTTACTTGGGGTGTTTCTAGAACAGAAACTATCTCTCAAGAACCTGATAGAAGACAACTATTATTCTCTGGTAGATCTGTTGATGGTAAGGAAGTCAACTTATTCTCCCGTAATGCATTTGATAATCATCGTTATTGGGGTGAAATGAATGAAGTGGAATATGCTGCTAGAACAGATGTTTCCATTGGATTAGGTGCTTTTAATACAAACAATGACAATTTCAGAAGTACTTTAAGGTTCGGATATCAAATGAAATCTAAAACGAGAGATTTTGAGTGGTTCCAAACTAACATTAGATCAAGTAGTGCGGTTGTAAGGGGTATTAATTCGGAGGATCCAAACGATAGAATCAACGAATGGATTCAAAATGAAACGATCAACTATTCTCCTTTTACTATTCCTAATAACTATTTCCAAGCTAAAATGGATGTGCATTCCTTCTATACTGGCTATGATTACGATATCATGCCAAGTAAATTAAAGATGAATGTAGGCTTAAGAACAGAGATTGGTGAACAGTATGTGATGTACAAAATGCAAGGTGATTTAATTGCTGATCCTTACAGAGAAGACAGTTATTCATCTGTAGAATTCTTACCATCATTCAATTTAAAATACTCACTTGATGACCGATCAAACATGAGATTCGCCGCTAGTAAAACAATTACTAGACCTGGTATGAGAGAGTTAATTCCTTTCGAATATCAAACAGTCGTGGGTGGTGAAGCCATTATCGGTAACCCGAACTTAAAAAATGCACAGAATTACAATGTGGATTTGAAATACGAAATCTTCCCTAATTCAGGAGAATTGTTCTCAGTAGGTTTATTCGGTAAGTACTTGGATAATCCAATTGAAAAAGTAGCTAGACCATCTGCAGGTAACGTCTACTCTTTCGATAACATTGGGACAGCAACGGTAGCAGGTATTGAAATTGAATTCGAAAAATCTTTAGGAAGTATTTTCAATAATGGCTCTGAAGCTTTAGAAAGAACAACTGTTGGTATGAATGGTACATTTATGTACTCTCAAATGACGATCGCTGACGATATCAATACGATTGTTACCAACCGTCAGAGAGCTTTACAAGGTGCTTCTCCTTATATACTTAATGCTAATGTGGGGTATCAACAAGACTGGGGCAACGGTGATATCAACTCCATTTTCACTTTGACTTACACTACTTTTGGCGATAGAATCTTCGCAGCAGGTGCTATGGGAGCTGGAGACATCTATGAAAAATCATTCGGTACTTTAGACCTAATAATTAGAAATAAAATCAAGGATGCATTAAGCTTTAATGTATCAGCTAAAAACTTATTAAACCCTTCTATCGAGCGATTTCAAAAATTTGAAGGAGGGACAACAAAACAAGTTTCATCTTATCAATTAGGTATGGAACTAGGTGTAGGACTTTCTTACACATTCTAAGACATTCATTTTTAAGTCAATTATTATTAAAACCATTCAATCAAAAAAATGAAAAATTTAGTACAAAAATTCGCAGCTATCTCAATGTTAGCATCTGTACTTGTTGCTTGTAACAACGATGAGACTACTGAGGCTCCATCAGAAAGTGAAGGAGCTATTCTTGAAGCTAAATTGACAGAACAACAACCTATTGCTATCGATGGTGAAGCAACAGGATGGACTCCAGGTGACTGGGCTGTAGCTGTAGATTTTCCTGGTACTGATGTATCTGACGTGACTGAAGACAATGCTGACGGTACTCTTCCAAGAGACATTAGCGAAGATCTTACTTTAGAAGCCAACTCTACATGGATTCTTTCTGGTGGTGTTCACGTTAGAAACGGAGCTACATTAACAATCAAACCTGGTGTACGTGTTGTGGACCTTGAAGGTGAAGATGTTGCTTACCTAATGGTAGAACAAGGTGCTAAAATCGAAGCAAACGGTACAGCAGAAAACATGATTGTTTTCACTTCACAAGATCAAGTTCCAGGTTCATGGGGTGGTATTATTCTTAATGGATATGCTCCCATCAACGTAGAAGGTGGTAAAGCACATCCTGAAGTAGGTACTGGTATTGATGGTGAAGCATTATGGTATGGCGGAGATGACGCTAACGATGACTCTGGTTCATTATCATACATTCGTTTGGAGTTCGGTGGTAACGAAATTACTACTGACAAAGAGCACAATGGTTTCACATTTAACGGTGTTGGTAACCAAACTGAATGTCATCACTTACAAGCACACAAAGGTGACGACGACGGATTCGAATGGTTCGGTGGTACAGCGAATGCATCATTCTTAGTTTCTACTGATAACAAAGATGATCAATTTGACTGGACAGAAGGTTGGACAGGTACTTTGGAAAATGCTTACGCTCACGTAGCAGAAGGTTGTGACCGTGGTTTCGAAGGCGACAATAACGCTCAAAACCATGAGGCTACTCCTTTCTCTCACCCAACATTAAAAAACATTACTGTAATTGCTGAAGAAAACGGTTCTGACTCTCAAGGTTTCAAAATTCGTGTAGGTTCTAAGGTAACTATGGACAATGTAATCGTTAAAGGTTTCCCTACAGGTGTATCAATTGAGCACGATGTGACATTGAAGCACGTAGACAACACTTACAACGGTGATGCTAATGACTTTACTGTTACTAACTTGAATGTATCTGAGTCTGCTGATAAAGACATCGAATACAAAGCTTCAAGACAGTAATCTTATATAAAAAATTCTTGGTTTGAGGTGGTCCAAGCTTAACTTCTTAAGGGAGGATCACCTATTCTTTCCAACTTAGAAATGAAAAATTAAATTATAGTTTAACTTACATCTACTTTCTGATACTATAAAGACATTGCTTGATATACATCCCTAGTATATCATTCAATACTAAAACAAATCCAATATCACGAAAAGCCTTTTCTTAATAAGATAAGGCTTTTTTGTTGTATCAGTTTTTAATAAAAATAGGCATACAAAAAAGCCCATCAATTGCTTGATGGGCTTCATATATATAAAAGCTACTAATTAAGCTTTTTGAAGTTTTTCGTATTCTTGCCAAGCTAATGCTGAAGAACCTAAAATTGCCGTGTTATCTCCTTCTAGGTTAGAAACTACCAATCTAGTTTTACCTTTGAACAATGATAAACAATTCTCTTCCATTGCTGCACGAGTTGGCTCTGTGATATACTCACCTGCAGAAGCTAATCCACCAAACAATACAATTGCCTCAGGGCTAAAAATTGCGATAGTATCCGCTAGTGCTTTACCTAAAATCTCGCCAGTTACATCAAATGCTTCTTTTGCTAAAGCGTCTCCATCTTCAGCAGCATCAAAAATATCTTTAGCTGTCAATTGTTCGAAAGTTTTACCAGATAGTAAACTGTTTCCGTTGTTATCAGCTAGTAATTCGAACATTGTACGTTTGATACCAGTAGCAGAAACATACGTTTCTAAACAACCTCTACGACCACAACCACAAATTCTACCGTCTTCAACCACATTAATGTGACCAAGTTCACCAGCAAAACCATCGTGACCATATAATAAATCGCCGTTTACAATAATACCAGAACCTAAACCAGTACCTAAAGTAACTACGATAAAGTTTTTCATACCTTGAGCAACACCAAACTTCATTTCGCCAAGTGCAGCTGCATTAGCATCGTTTGTAATTGCAACAGGTACTTTAAAGTGATCTTGCATTAAGTCAGCAATGGCAACTTCTTCACCCCAACCTTTAAGGTTTACTGCCTTCTCAATTTTACCATTGTAGTAGTTCGCATTCGGTGCACCGATACCAACTGCTACCATGTCGATTTCACCAGCTTTAGACTTTAAATCGTCTACAGTAGCGAAAACATTTTTCAAGAAATTATCAAATGGTTCGTCCGCTCCAGTTGGAATGTGAGTACTTACTAAACATTTACCGTGACGATCTACGAAACCGATCTTAGTATTCGTTCCTCCCACATCAATTCCTAAAGTAACTGCTGTCATTTTCAAAATATTTATATCGTTAGTGTTATTTTTTTTGTTGATTTTTCAATCGCGTCGGAAGTTGATCAAACTTTTTTAAAATAGAAATGATTTTCATTATAAAAGTTATTAATGCCTTAATTTTTTTAATAGATCATTACACTTTTCGAATATTGTAACCTTTATTAACGAACAATTGAGTATTTTCTATGATTATAATCAGATAGCATCTTAACCTACTACTACATTATATTCTCTGATTATCAATGAAAAAAATTATTACTCATTTCTATCACACTATGACATTAAAACGATTACTACTATCATTACTATCCATATCAATTATTTTCTGTTTATCTACTTGTAAAAAAGGAAAACCTACCTCAAAATTAACCTTCAATAAAAAGAATAAGATAAATCACGATTTTAAAGGATTCGGTATTCAATGGTCTACCTATCAGCATGCTGATGCGCCAGGAGATTCGTGGGGGTTCCTAATGAAAGACAGTAGTCGATGGAACCTGATGTTCGAAAGACTTCAACACATGAAACCTTCTATTATTCGAATTATTGACAATGCAGAAGATCGATATTTTAGAGGTTTAGATCCTAAAGGAAAGCCAATAGTGAGCTACAATAGGCATGAAATGCATGCCTTATATAAGATTCTTGATTTCTGTCAGCAGAATAGTATTCAAGTAATCCTTGGAGAATGGAATCCACCTTGGCAAATGCAAAATGGAAATGAGCATTTATGGACAGAGATGATTGCCGATTATATGTATCATTTGGTGAGGGTGAAACGCTATTCCTGCATCAAATACTTTACTTTGGTAAATGCACCCAACACCTATAAAGCCAAAAACCAAGGGGATTACGATGTATGGAAAAATTGGGTGATAGGCTTGGAGAACGAGTTTTCAAAATATCACCTCAACAAATATGTTACAATTATGGGCCCTAGCAGCGATCCTACATGGGACATGCCTCTAAAAACATTAAAAGGAAAAGATTGGCTAGCACAAAGCAATGAAGATCTAAAAGAAACAATCGGGGCTTTTGATGTTCATGCTTTTTTAGATGAAGAAGCTGTTATTGATGGAAGAACCGAAGACTTCCTACACTTGAACCCAAATGAGATTCAAAATTTACATGGGCCTTTATTCATTTCCGAATTGGGTATAAAACCTATGGGTGATGTGCTTAAAGATGGAAGAAGCAGTCGCCTTTCTCAACCCAAAGTATTTGATGATGAATATGCAGAATTGACCACCCTAGCCTGTATGGATTTACTTCAGGTGGGTGTCGATGGTATTGTGGCTTGGTATTTAGACGATGCAATGTACACAGAAGCAAACGATGGAAATACTGAACAGATTATGCGTTGGGGAATGTGGAATAGTTTGGGGGATACTTTGTATCATGATCCCTCAGAATTAAAGATTCGTCCTTGGTATTATACATGGTCTTTATTATCTAGCAACATTCAAAAAGGTAGTACGATTGTACAAATTAATAACAATAATCATCAAAATATCAATGCCGTAGGTGTTGTAAATGCAAAGAATGAATATGTAATTTTGCTGTCGAATTCTACGTCAGAAGAACAAATTATTGAAATTGACTTCACGGAAGGTTTGGATAATGAGGAATTTTACTGTGTTCGTATGAATCATAAGAAAAAATCTGATGGGAATTCAATCATATTACCAAAAAATGATGACATTGAATTGGTAGATAACCGATCTTTGTTAGTAAGGTTGTCCAACAAAGAAATGAAACTGATTACTTCAGGAGAATTTTTATATTCTTTTAAATAATTACTATGTCCATAACAGATAAAAAACAAATCGTCCTAACCCTAGATGCTGGGGGAACTAATTTTGTATTCTCTGCCATGCAAGGCGGAAAAATGATCGTTGATCCTTATAGACTACCTTCAAACGGTGATAATCTAGAACAAAGCTTACAAAACATTCTTACTGGTTTTAATCACGTTGTAGAACAACTTGGTGATAGAAAACCAGAAGCAATTTCATTCGCATTTCCAGGTCCTGCTGATTACCCTAACGGTATTATTGGTGACTTACAAAACCTTCCTGGTTATCGAGGTGGAGTAGCTTTAGGACCAATGTTAGAAGAAAAATTCGGTATCCCTGCATTTATCAATAACGATGGCGATTTATTTGCTTACGGTGAAGCAATCGGTGGTTTACTTCCACAAATTAATGCTAAGCTAAAAGCCAATGGAAGCGAAAAAGAATATAAAAATGTGATCGGCATTACACTTGGAACTGGTCTAGGTGGCGGTGTCGTTTCTAACAATAAATTACATATTGGCGATAACTCAATGGGAGGTGAAATCTGGTTGATGCCTTCTAAAGTTTTAGACCATGTAAATGCTGAGGAAGCTTCTTGTATTAGAGCAATCCAAAGATTCTACAAAGAATTCTCTGGTGTTGATAATGCAGAACTAACGCCAAAAGACATCTTCGAAATCGCAAAAGGCGAACAAGAAGGTGATGCTGCATCAGCGAAAAAAGCATTCGATACATTAGGCGAAAACCTAGGAGACGTTCTTTGTACTTTAGCAACAACGGTAGATGCTATTGTTGTTATCGGAGGAGGTCTTTCTGGAGCCTCAGAATTATTCATGCCTGCTACTCTAGCAGAGATGAAATCAAAATATAAATCGGGAACTGACCGATTGGTTATGGAAGTATTTGACCTTACTTCTGAAGTCGAAACTGAAAAGTTTGTAACAAATAACCAACTGGAAATCAAGGTTCCATTTACAGAAAAAACTGTAAAATACGATGCTTCTCCTAAAATTGGTGTAGGTATTTCTGCATTAGGAACTAGTGAAGCTATTTCACTTGGAGCATACGCATTTGCTGTGGATCAATTAGAAAATTAAGAACTAATTTGATCTCATAACATTTTACACTATCGAAATAATTTATTGTACTATTCTAACAATTATAGGATGTAACAATGTTTCGATAGTGTATTTTTTTGTTTATTTTCTACCTTGCAGTAAGACAATTGATCTTTATCCCACTAATTTTAACACCCTTTAGAGAAAATAAATTGTCACTCGTTGTTATTAATCTGTCTACAACATACAGAACTTTATTTAACCTTGATAAAACTTTTAAATTATGGAATTACTTGCTTGTGTTTTCGTACTAACGATAGTTTTCATGGGCACCTATCGTTTGATGACTAAGTCATCTTCGAATCAGTCCAATTTATCCTAATTAAATGTTCCACACTCTAAATTCACTTCTTTACTAATTTTATTTCTTCCTAAAAAAATTCTAAGTATGATCTTAAACACAAAAATTAAGATCATACTTTTCTTTTTTTATTGAATTAAGTGCATTTTTGAGCTCAGTTATAATCGTCTAAAGAAATATATCAATGCGTACCAGATTTGCTCCAACACCATCAGGTTATTTACATATAGGTAATGCCTATTCTTTTTTACTCACGTGGATTCTTGCACGTCAGTCTGAAGGTGGTGAAATTCTTTTACGAATTGATGATATCGACTCCACTCGTGCACGTGACGAGTATATTGAAGATATTTTTGAAACAATCGATTGGCTAGGTATCGATTATGATAATGGTCCTTTTAGTGTAGATGATTTTAAGAAAAACTGGACGCAAGAACTAAGAACTCATCGCTATCAAAGAGCATTTGATATTTTAAAAGAACAAGGCGATTTATTTGCTTGTACGTGTTCTCGTAAAGAGATCTACGAACAATCTGAATCTGGTATTTATACCGGTAAATGCAGAGATCTAAATCTTCCATTCGATACTGAAGATGCTGCAATTAGAGTGAAAACTTCAGAAGTTCCCGTTATTTTAGAAGATCTATTTATTGGTGATGTTGCTATTGATTTAGAACAAACTATGAAAGACTTTGTCATAAAAAGAAAAGATGGCTTGTTTGCTTATCAATTGGCCTCATTAATTGATGATGAAGACGATGGAATCGATTTCATAGTGAGAGGAGAAGACCTTGTTGAATCTACAGCAGCTCAAATATTTCTTGGTAACAAACTAGAACTTGATAATTTCGAAAATGTCGAGTTTTTACATCATCCACTTCTTGTAGATGAAAAAGGTGAAAAGTTGTCGAAATCAAATGGTTCGGATGCCATAAAAACACTTAGAGAACAAGGTATGACTCCTGAAGAAGTGTATAGTGGTTTTGCTGAGTTTTATTTAGGAGAAGAAGTCAATATCACTAACATTGAACAACTGTTAGAAATTAATTTTATTGAAGAAGAAGGCGATGAGGATTGGGATGAAGAATAAAAACTTCCCTAATTAACCTAAAAACGACTACATTAACATACATTAATTATTATTTTATAATAACAATGGTCACCAAAAAGACCAATAAAGCACTTTAACTTTGTAGCATAGCTTTACGATACAACTAATTTTCGATTAAGCCTCCTTTTACATTTTATTCAGATTATCCTTCTATCTTTTATTGATTAACATTCGAAGTGTAAAAGCCAATAACCAAACTCGCATTAACCTAATATTGAGATGAGCTACAATATAAAACACATACACAGTCATAAAAAAGGGAATGTTGTCACCATATACTTGCCTAATTTCTGCTTGAACCAATTGTCCAAGGAAACCACCGTTCAAATAATCGATATTTTAGAGAGAGTCAATAAAGATGATCATGTTAATATGGTGGTATTTAGAACAGTACAGGAAAATTTTTTCTTACCAAAATTTTCTTTAGAGGAAGCTCCTATTATTTCTGATAGCATTATGAACAGTGATTATTTCATTAATTTAAAAGATATGATCCACAGTATGAGGGCAATGACTGTCTCTGTAATTGAGGGAGCAACTAATAAAATTGGCTCTTCATTTATAAAAGCAAGTGATTTATCTTATGCCACAGAATCAACAGTTTTCTCTAATGGTATGAATATTGATGGTAACCAATTATTTACTGCTGAAAAGGCAGAAGAAAATGGAATTATCACAAGGATGATTCCTGAAGATAAAATTGATTTAACCCTAGATTATCTAGGTCATACTTACGAAAGTGAGTAACTATATATTTTGAATTTTAACTACTAATAATACAAGTGCCCCTCATTTTTAATGAGATTAGAGGCACTTTTTTTTGGCCTTCAGATTTTTAAAAAAGTAGGTAATATTTATAAAGAGATTGCATTACTCTAGATTTCACTAAGAAATTCTCAAAAAAATAGAAAAATACTTCAAAATCAGTAAAAAGGATAGGCAAATCTTTTCGTAGTGAGAGTACAACTCCTTATTTTTGCGATCAGTTATTTTGAACAAGAGACTAAATTAAAATTATATATAAAATGCTTAGAACGCATAACTGCGGAGAACTCCGTGAAAGCCATATTGGGCAAACTGTAACTTTAAGCGGTTGGGCACAAGCTATCCGTGATAAAGGTGGTTTAATTTGGATCGATATCCGTGACCGTTACGGTATCACTCAATTAGTAATCGAAGACGATGGTAATGCTGACGCTGCCTTGTTGGAACAAGCTAGAAAAGTTGGTCGTGAGTTCGTACTTAAGGCGACTGGTGAAGTGATCGAACGTGCTGCGAAAAACCCAAATATCCCAACTGGTAACATCGAAATGCGTTTGAGCGAGTTGACGATCTTGAACGAGGCACAAACTCCTCCATTCAAAATCGAAGACGAAACAGATGGTGGCGATGAACTTCGTATGAAGTACCGTTACTTGGATATCCGTCGTAACCCAGTTCGTGAGAAATTGGTATTGCGTCATAAAATCGCTCAAGAAGTAAGAAGATATTTATCAGATCAAGAGTTTATCGAAGTAGAAACTCCTGTATTGATTAAATCTACTCCAGAGGGTGCACGTGACTTCCTAGTTCCTTCAAGAATGAACCCAGGTGAGTTCTATGCACTTCCTCAATCACCTCAAACATTTAAGCAATTATTGATGGTCGGTGGTATGGACCGCTACTTCCAAATTGTAAAATGTTTCCGTGATGAAGACCTTCGTGCTGACCGCCAGCCTGAGTTTACTCAAATAGACTGCGAAATGGCGTTTGTTGAGCGTGAAGACATCTTACAAAACTTCGAAGGAATGATGCGTCACCTTTTCAAAATGGTGAAAGACATCGAACTTCCTACGTTCCCAAGAATGGAATATGCAGACGCTATGCACGATTATGGTTCAGACAAACCTGATACTCGTTTCGAGATGAAGTTTGTTTACCTTAACGACGTAGCTCAAAATAAAGGATTCAAAGTATTTGATTCTGCTGAGGTAGTTTTAGGTATCTGTGCTAAAGGTGCTGCTACTTATACGCGTAAGCAATTAGACGAATTAACGAAGTGGGTACAACGTCCACAAATCGGTGCCAAAGGTCTAGTTTACGTAAAATGTAACGAAGATGGTTCATTTAAATCTTCAGTAGATAAATTCTACTCTCAAGAAGATTTAAAAGCATGGGCTGAAAAAGCAGGTGCTGAAGCAGGTGACTTACTATTAGTGTTATCTGGTGAACTAGATGTTACACGTAAGCAAATGTGTGAACTTCGTTTAGAAATGGGTGATCGTTTAGGTCTTAAAGATCCATTCAACTACTCTCCTCTTTGGGTACTTAACTTCCCAATGTTCGAGAAAGACGAAGAAACTGGTCATTACCACGCAATGCACCACCCATTCACTTCAGTACTTCCAGAAGATGCTGAGATCTTGAAAAACGATCGTTACAATGCTCGTGCTAACGCATACGACATGGTCATCAACGGTGTTGAAGTTGGTGGTGGTTCTATCCGTATCCACGATAAATCAGATCAAGCAGACATGTTCGACGCACTTGGCTTCACTGCTGAGGAAGCTCAAGAACAATTCGGCTTCTTGATGAACGCTTTCGAATACGGTGCACCTCCTCACGGTGGTATCGCATTAGGTTTCGACCGTCTTTGTTCTCTATTCGGCGGCGTAGAGTCTATCCGTGACTTCATCGCATTCCCTAAGAACACATCAGGTAGAGACGTAATGATCGAATCTCCATCTCCAGCTGACGACCAGCAATTGGGTGATTTGAGCATCAAACTTGACATAAAGGAGTAAGGGGTATTTTTGCACTTACTTTGTAATAGATGAAAGGCTTCTTTGTAAAAAAAGGAGCCTTTTTTAAGTTAAAAGTGAAAAACGTAGTTTGTTGAGCGGTACGTGTACCATTTTGCCCTTCGCTCTTCACTTTTCCCTTTTCATTCTTCACTAATAAGGCAGACTATCCAACGATGATTTGCCCTACATTTATATCAAATACCCATAAAAAACGATAAGCAATCCCCACTTACCACGTTTTTCATTTTTAACTTTTAACTTTTAATTTTTCATTTCCTCCCCTTTCACTCTTCACTAAAAAAGGCAAACCTCCCAACGATGATTTGCCCTCCTTCTATATCAAATACCCATAAAAAACGATAAGCTATCCCCACTAACTACGTTTTTCATTTTTAACTTTTAATTTT
Organism: Flammeovirga yaeyamensis; assembly: GCF_018736045.1. Classification (NCBI taxonomy): domain Bacteria; kingdom Pseudomonadati; phylum Bacteroidota; class Cytophagia; order Cytophagales; family Flammeovirgaceae; genus Flammeovirga; species Flammeovirga yaeyamensis. The sequence goes on from NZ_CP076132.1 coordinate 4,907,656, forward strand.
TCATTTCCCCCCTTTCACTCTTCACTAAAAAAGGCAAACCACCCAACGATGATTTGCCCTCCATTTATATCAAATACCCATAAAAAACGATAAGCTATCCCCACTTACCACGTTTTTCATTTTTAACTTTTAATTTTTCATTTCCCCAAAACTATTCGTTGTAAAGCACCTGTAACAAGGTCACTCCAACTGCTTCCAACGATTTCTTATCAATCGCGTCCATGTTGTCATTGTGAGTGTGCCAGTGTTTGAAGAACGTTTGAGCACCACTAGGGTCAAGATCAATAATATCGATCATAGGGATTTTAGCGATCTCGTTTACATAAAGATGGTCGTCTGTTAACTGAGGTCCTTTTTGGTCCACGAACATACTTCCATAGCCTTTACTTTGAGCTGTTTTCCATACTTTCTTTACAATTCTAGGAGCGAAATACATCGATACTCCTTCTTTTAAGAAGGTAGGATTTTTAGCACCAACCATATCCAATAAGATACCGTAATATGCAGAATAACCTTCTTTATGAGGATTAGCTGCCCAATGTTTTGATCCTAAACAGTAACCCGAATCACCCGATTGATCTTCTTCGAACGCAGGGCGACCGTAGTCTTCCACATCAAACAAAATGATATCTACACCAACTTTGGGTTTGTCCGGGCTGTTGGCAATTGCTCTTGCTACTTCTAGAAGAACACCTACACCACTACCACCGTCATTTGCTCCTAAAATTGGTTCATGTTGTCTTGATTTATCATCATCTTGATCAGCTACCTGACGAGTGTCCCAGTGTGCTGCCAATATAATTCTAGTTTGAACTTCAGGATTAATGCTACCGATAATATTGGTACCGTTTAAAGCAGTTCCATCATAAGCATAAACCGTCATTTTTTGTTCAGTTACCTCAGCTCCGTGTCTTGCCAATTCGTTTGCTAGATATGCACCACACATATCATGAGCCATTGTATTGGGAACTCTTGGGCCAAAATCAACTTGCTTTTGTACATATGTATATGCAGAATCAGCATTAAAAGTTGGGATAGGTTTGTCCTTTACGGTGGCTGATGAAGTTTCAGTACTTGAAGATGCAGCTCCTCCACAAGAAAATAAGAAAAGTCCGCAAATTGCTGCGATAAACAAATGTTTCATTATTATCAGTTTTATAAAAAAGTCTTTTAATCTAAAATCACACGTTAGATTAGATTCGTCAAATTACCAAGTTGTTTGATAGAAAAACATCAATTTTTCTATGACAAGGGTAAATGCTAGCATTAAAGCAGCTGCAATATAAAATTAATGAAGATAGATATTAAATTTTACTGTTTGATTTTCCTCAATAGTAAACATTTTCGTTACCTGAAACTCGTTTCTAAATAATGAGTTTTCTGATAAATGAACTTTACTATCATCAACTGCTCTGTGCGGATGAAGGGCTACATTTAACTCATAAGCTCCTGGCTCTAAGTCAACAATATGATTAGTATTAATAGAAATTTTTTCTCCTGTATTTAATTTTGTCAACGTTATTTCTTTGTAAGAGTTATGCATGTTTGAACTCTTGGAAATTGCTAATTTAATATGGACACTATTTGTGGAATCAGAAAATATTTTTTTCTCTTTAATAGAATAATTATCATAACCGTGCTTTTCAACAGGAACAAATTCGTCTTCCTTATGAACATCACAACTAACAAATAGCAGGGAGAAAAATATGATGAAGAGATATTTCATGAAATGATGATTGATATATATAATATAAACGAGAACAGCACTTTACAGTTGATTTAAAATAAAAAAGCAGACTGTATTTATGTTAATAATTACAGTCTGCGATCTATAAAGTAATACTACTCTGATTATTTCTCTTTGAATACAATACCCATCGGTACACCTTCAAAACCAAAATGCTCTCTGATTTTGTTTTCGATAAACGATTTGTAAGGGCCTTTCACATGTCTTGGGTAATTCGAGAAGAACGCGAATACCGGTGTGTGAATTGGCAACTGAGTAATGTATTTAATTTTAATGTGGTGACCACGGTGTGCTGGAGGTGGACGTCTTTCGATTTCTCTACCGATAATCTCGTTCAAAGCAGAAGTCATTACTTTCATCTTACGATTTTCGTAGACCTCAATGGCTTTATCGATTACTTTAGAGATACGTTGTTTCTCCAATACCGAAGTAGTGATAATCGGAATATAAGCAGCACCACCTAAACGCTCTTGAATTTTCTTCTCGAACTCTCTAGCAGTGTTGGTATCCTTTTCGATAAGGTCCCACTTATTCACCATAATCACAATACCTTTTTTGTTTTTGATGGCCAAGTTGATGATACTCAAATCTTGAGATTCAATACCTCTTGTTGCATCTAAAACAGCGATACAGACATCCGATCTTTCGATGGCTTTAATGGTTCTCATTACTGAGTAGAACTCAACGTTCTCCATTGCTTTTGCCTTTCTTCTAAGACCTGCTGTATCTGTTAGGATAAACTCTTTACCGAATGCGTTGTATTTCGCATCTACGGCATCACGAGTTGTACCTGCAATATCTGTTACGATACTTCTTTCTTTATTCAAAAGAAGGTTCGTTAATGACGATTTACCTACGTTTGGTCTACCGATAACAGCGATTCTTGGAATTGCTTCTTCTTCTTCGTCCTCATCTTCAGGGAAGTTAGAAACTACTTCATCCAATAGATCACCAGTACCAAAACCAGATGCTGAAGCAATTGCCATTGGCTCGCCCATACCAAGTTCGTAGAACTCGTAAGCGTGCATTGCTTTTTCTCCTGTATCTGCTTTGTTGGCTACTAGGTAGATTGGTTTTTTACTTCTTCTAAGTAATTTACCAAACTCTCTATCCAAATCTGTTAAACCTGTTTCAACATCAACAACGAATAACAGAACCGTAGATTCCTCGATAGCAATTTCTACTTGTTCACGAATTGCTTCTTCAAATGTATCTTCAGAACCTACAACATATCCACCTGTATCTACTACAGTGAATGATTTTCCCGTCCATTCGGCCTGTCCATAGTGTCGGTCACGTGTTACACCACTTTCATTATCCATGATCGCGTCACGACGTTCTACCAAACGATTAAATAAAGTAGATTTACCAACGTTTGGTCTACCTACAATTGCGACTAAATTTGCACTCTTCTTCATTGAGAATTTTCCTTTCTTCCTTACTCCGACTGTGGTAAGGTAATTACATACGACTTTCCTTTTCTAACGGTTAATTTATTTTGTCTTAACCAAGGATTGTGTCTCTTTAATATTTTATAGTTAACGCCTTCTTGTTTGGCAAATTCTGCCAAATTCGAAATCGTTTTCTTCACTGTTACGGTTCTTGTCTTTTCCTCATTGTATAATTGATGTGTTGACAACTCAAAATTATACTTCTTTGGATCAGACATGATCTCCTTTAGCGCTAAGATACGGAATACATATCTTGATGTCTCTTGATTCAATAAAAGATCGTAGTAATTATCTACTTTTTGATCTTTCATCCCTTTTAAGATACCTGTTACCCCTCTGTTATAAGCTGCTGCAGCTAAGGTCCAAGTACCTAATCGGTCTTTTGCCTTTTTTAAATATTGACAAGCTGCATGCGTTGCTTTTTCTACATGATATCTTTCGTCTACCTCTTTAGTTACCGTTAAACCATATTCTCTTGCAGTACTTGGCATAAATTGCCAAAATCCAGCTGCTCCTGAACCCGATCTAGCGGTTAACATCAAATCCGATTCGATAATACATAAATATTTAAAGTCTGAAGGCACTCCCTCTTCTTTTAAAATTTTATCGATCATCGGTAGCCATCTTTGTGCTCTTTTTAAAACTAAGATGGTATGTGAATGCCAATATGAGTTCACATACATTTCTCTATCAAAACGCTCAATTATGTCTTCTTCATCCAATGGCACTTTCTCTCCTGCGAATTCAAAATCCTTAGGAAGATCTAGTTCATAACTGAATTGCTCTCCTTCAGAAACAATTACTTTTTCAATAATTCTTTCGTTAGGGGAAACAACATGAAAAACATACGTAAGCAGACCTGCGGTAACAAGTCCCAAAACAAACCACAAAAACGATTTCATGAATGGTATTTATAACAAATTAGTACAAAGGTCGGGTTATTTATTATTAAGATCTGAATATAAATGCATTAGTTAACAAATAAGCATCAAAGAATACCTTAATTTCTAGATCTACTTATAATTTATAATGAAAAACACCTCAATCGATCAATTGAGGTGTCAAATATAGTTTGTATTTTTTTCTTTTTAGAAATTTGGTGATAATAAATACTTCCCATAGAAGTCTTCGATAATTTTTACGGCTTCTTTTGGTGTATCTACTAAGTGAATTAGATCCAAATCACCTTCACTAATGTTGTTTTCTTTTTCCAATAAAGTACTCTTAATCCAGTCCATTAACCCCTGCCAATAATCAATGCCTACCAACACAATTGGGAAGCGACCAATTTTCTTGGTTTGAATTAATGTGTAGGCCTCAAATAATTCGTCTAAGGTGCCTAAACCTCCGGGCATCACCACAAAACCTTGAGAATATTTTACGAACATTACTTTTCTTACAAAGAAGTAATCAAAGTTCAGCATTTTGTCTCTATCAATATAGGGGTTACCGTCCTGTTCAAAAGGAAGTACAATATTTAAACCTACAGATTTACCACCCGCATCATGGGCCCCTTTGTTACCTGCTTCCATAATACCAGGACCACCTCCGGTAATAACACCATAGCCGTGTTCTACTAACAATCGAGCTACCTCTTCTGTCATTTTGTAGTATTTGTGATCCGGTGATGTTCTAGCAGATCCAAAAATAGATACACAAGGTCCTATTTTCGCTAGTTTGTCAAAACCATCCACAAACTCAGCCATCACTTTAAAAATCACCCATGAGTTAGCACTTTTTATTTCTGCCCAGTCTTTTTTCTCAAAGGCTTCCTTTATACGTTCTACTTCTTCTTCGTTGATTTTATTTTTCTTCTCTGCCATATATGTGTTTATTTAAATTGAATCATATTGTTTTTATCGGTTTCAAGAGGTGCTGCTCTTTTAAATGCTTCTTTTTGATGTAATTCTTCTTCATCTAAATAAGCTTCATGATCCACCTCATCCAAAGCATTTAATGCCTTGATATACTTTTCCTTGTCTATTGCATTCATTAGAGGTTCTTGATAAGTGAACTTAAAGTAAGAACTTCCTGTATATTTTCCTCTAGGTGTAATTACACCTTCAAATGCCTTGACGCTCTCGAAAAGTGTCTTGCTTCCTTCAAAAGTTTTAAGATCTTCCTTTTTGATCCACAACGGAAGATCCTCATAAATTAAAGAACCATTACCCCAAATGTAAAATGCGGATTTTGGAATATTCTTATTATCATAATCTATGGTTCGACCGTCTACTTTAGCATCAATTAATCGTTTTAAAGAAAGTGGATGATTAGAAAAAGCTACGGCATTGCCAAGTACAGTATAATAAGGGAACTCAATTCTATTAAATGCCTCACCGAAAATTGTTGGTAAAAGTTCCTCTACCCCAATATAGCCGATTGCGAAACCTCTATATTTTAACTCTGAAAAACGTTCTAAGGTTTGCACTTCGACAAGAGCATTTAACTGTCTTAATTGTTCTGATGCTAATGCAGGATTATCTGTTTTTATCAACATCACTTCTGAGTTTTTCCCTTTAAGTTCTCCAGAAATTAATTTCACCCAAGCCGCTTCGTTTCCTATCCAGCTGTCAAAAACATCTTCTATCTTAATTTTTAAACGGTTTTCTAAATTTTTCCAAGGCTGAATACCTGCTGCTTCTAATAAAGACCTCCTTTTTTGTATCTGATTTGATAATCCCCAATGGGCCGCAATACTTACATTTTCGGGTAGGGTAGTCAATAAATCCTTACTTGTTATAACTCGAGACCAAGACCACCAAATCGGTTCTAATTTTGTAGAATGATTGATTGGTTTCACCACACTAATCAATTCATCATTTTCCAACTTCCATAACCAATGTTGCTCACCTAATACCCTGCCGAGCCCCATTAAAGCCACTTGAGGTTCTTTAAAATATTCTTCAAATAAAGAGTAGACAGATATGGGGTTCATCCATAATTCAAACAGCGAATCTTCCGAAAAAGTTTTTGATGACAATATTCTAGTATCCACACCAGAAGCAATAGATGCATATGATTTTTTAATGATCTCTTTATGAGAAGAAAATACCAATAAGTTATTGTAGGTAAAATAGTACCCTACATTATTCTTTCCTTTTCTAAGTACAGTAATATTCTCCTCATGATCTCCTAGTTGTGCTAAAGTGAATTTTCTACTGATAATAAAACGAAGATGATCTGTCAATTTTGACTTCCATCCCAAATCTATGGCTCCAAGGTAGGCTGTTCCTTCTTTTTCTGTTTGATATACAGCACCTACTCCCTTATAATCTGATAATAAGAATTGAACAAAAGAGTTGGTTCCCCATTCATTCTCCCAAAGTTGCTTTTTACCCTTCGAAAGAGAATTTGATATCGCATCATTCCATGTGGATTCTCTAAGATTCTTCCAAGATTCCATCAAATGCTCTGAACCTACTACTATTCCTGCACCTGAAGGTATTGCAGACCAAAGCGAAGAGGTTTGTAAAGAATTTGACCAAATAAAAAATCCACCAAAAAGAAATATCAGTATAAATAATAATATGTATTTCTTTTTAGATTTTTTCTGAGGTACATTTTCTACCAAAGAGGCAGATTCATTTTTATTGGTTGGTGTATCCAGATTTTCTTTAGTTTCTGACATATAGTTGATGCGTTACCCATAAATAACCACTTATTTTCCAGGTTGTTACAGCACGTTAGATTGGTTTAACTCTATTTTGGTTTATCTAATTTATCCACAGTATCTACCACTAAATTGATTACAATTTCAGGGTCTGTGAAAGGAAAGATATGTCCTTTTTTCTCTAATATAACAGTTGACAAAGGAGCTGTCCAATGTTTTTTGACAAATTCCATATTTCCGAATGGAACAATACTATCTTTTTTGCCATGAACCATAATAGTTGGCGTAGAAATTTTGCTCCAATCATCTTCTACTTCTTTTAAAGCATCTGCATGATGTGCCTTTTCATCAGTAGCTACCTTTAATGAAGAGGATAATAGACCATAAATCACCTTACTTTGGGCCCAACGGGAATACCATTTCATCGGTTCTAATTCAGCACTCATGGCAGGTGCCAACATAATAAGCTGAATAATTTTTTCTTTGGATGATAGACAAGCATGAGCTGCAATAGGACCTCCATAGGAATGACCAATCAATATAAATTCTTGTTCCTCCTCGGTGGTATTCTGCCAGTCTTCCATTACTTGATGAATACTTTGAGCATGTAAGGCTATCGAAGAATATTCTGTTCCAGAAGCACTTCCATACCCTAAACGATCAACAGAAAGTACATTTCCTTTAGATCTAATTTTTTCTTCTTTCAAAAACTTACCAAAATCAGAAGCACTACCTGGAGCCCCATGTATAAAAACAAAAGTCCGGTTCGATGGTTTGGATGATGGAACTGAGAGATAATTAACAGTAAGACTATCCATTTTTGCATGTCTCACTTTCATATCTACACCATCTTTAGCATATTCTTTTTCTAATTTCTTCCACTTTTTGTCCATCGAAGTACTACATGAGCTGAGCAATAAAAAACTTTGGAGTAGCAATAAAAAAGCTGAATACTCCATATTTTTGAGAGATGTCATTAAATTTAAAGTAAGTTTATAGACAGATACTATTTCAGACCCGTCATTAGGGTGATTGCATATTCAAGATAATTAATTTGACACCAATATGGAAAAAAATAAAAAATACGGTTTCTCGACCATCGCTATTCATGCAGGTCAAGAACCCGACCCAACTACAGGAGCAGTAATCCCTCCAATTTATGCAACATCAACGTATGCACAAACAGCACCAGGAGAGCATAAAGGTTTCGAATATACACGTTCACACAATCCTACAAGATATGCCTACGAAGATGCCGTTGCTGCATTAGAAAATGGTAAAAAAGGATATGCTTTTGCGAGTGGATTAGCTGCCGCTGCAACAATCTTGGATATGTTGGATAGCGGAAGTCATGTCATCGCCATGAACGATTTATATGGTGGTACCTTCAGATTATTTGATAAAGTTCGCGAAAGATCTGCCAACTTAGAATTCTCATTTATCGATCTAAACGATGAAGAAGCACTAAGAAAAGAGATCAAATCAAATACTAAAATGATATGGGCAGAAACACCAACCAACCCTATGTTGCGTTTGGTTGATCTAGAAAAAGTCGCTGCTATCGCCAAAGAACATCAAATAATTACGGTATGTGACAATACTTTTGCTACACCTTATTTGCAAAGACCATTGGAATTAGGGTTTGATTTGGTCACTCATTCAGCCACTAAATACATCAACGGTCATTCCGATGTTGTTGGAGGAGTTGTGATTGTTGGCGATAACAAAGAGTTAGAAGATCAACTTACATTCCTACAAAATGCAGTAGGTGCGGTGCAAGGACCATTCGACTCTTTCTTGGTAAACAGAGGTTTAAAAACTTTGGGTATTCGTATGGATAGACACTGCGAAAGTGCCATGAAATTAGCGGAGTGGCTGGAACACCATCCATTTGTAGAAAAAGTATATTACCCTTATCTACCTTCTCATCCCGATTTTGCACTTGCTAAAAAGCAAATGAAAAAAGGTGGAGGTATGATATCTGTAACGCTAAAAGCAGATTTGGAACAAACAAAGGTGTTCTTATCTAATTGTAGAATATTTACTTTAGCTGAAAGTCTAGGTGGTGTCGAAAGTTTAATTGAACACCCGGCAATTATGACGCACGCTTCTATCCCTGCCGAAACTAGAAAAATGCTAGGAATAGACGATGGCTTTATCAGAATATCTGTTGGAATTGAAGATTATGAAGATCTACAAGACGACATCAATAATGCTTTTAAAGCAGCAGGATTAGAATAATTATGGCTTTAGAAATAGAAAGAAAATTTTTACTCACCTCTTTTGATACTTCCTTAGCACAAAGATCTTCTCGAATAGTGCAAGGATATATTTGCAGTGATGAAGGAAAAACTGTAAGAATCCGAATCAAAAAAGAAAAAGGGTTCATCACTATTAAAGGAAAATCCGATAAGGAAGGTCTAGCCCGTTACGAGTGGGAAAAAGAAATTCCTTTAGAAGACGCTGAGGATTTAATGAAACTCTGTTCAGGAGGAGTAATTGATAAAGTTAGACATGAAGTTGAAGTAGGTAAACATACTTTTGAAGTAGATGTATTTGCAGGAAATAACCAAGGGCTTATCGTAGCAGAAGTCGAACTATCTGATAAAAACGAAACGTTCGCTACTCCCGATTGGTTAGGTGAAGAAGTTACCGGAGATCCTAAGTACTACAACTCTATGTTAATGAAACATCCCTATTCTGAATGGAAATAAAAAAAGCGTCACTTAAAAAAGTGACGCTTTTATCTTTTTATTTATCTCTGCTACTTAATTTATTTCAATAAGAATTTACTTCTCGTAAATGCTAACGCCTTTTCGTCTTTATTGACTTCCTTCATCCAAATTTCTGCTTGTTCATCTTCAGACAAGCAATTGTTCTTATGGATGAAATTTACATTCATCGACTGATCATATAATTCAAATACGGCAACAGCACCACAGTACTGCACCAATACATATCTAGTTTTATAAGCATACTCCTCTGCAAAAGATAACTCAGGGTCAATTTTATTAATCAAACCTGTTTTCTCTAGATAGTTGGCTACCAACTTTTCGTTTTTAGTGTTTTCCTCTTGAGCAAAAAGAAATGATACAACAAATACAAAAACTACAGTTAACAATGACTTTTTCATAATATGAGATGGGTTAAAATTGATTAGAAACATCGTTACTTTATCGAATAACATTTTGATTAACGGAAACAAAAGAAACATTGTTACCTAATTAAAATATTTTAACTTATTACTGATAATTAGTGATTAATAAAAATATACATCAAAAATATAGGTAACCGATAAAGGAGATGTTACTTAACGTTTATTGTCGTTAAAAATTAAAATCCATAAAAGAAACATCGTTACATTTGTAATGAAAACAATCGCGAAATGTTTTTGATTACAGTTTAAATAAACATTCACTTTAAAATTAAAACATTGTTACCTATAATAAGATATGTAATCTTCACCGAAAAAATAAATGAGAGAGTGAGTACATAAACTACTTTTCTGAAGTGGCAGCTTGAACTTAGAATGAAATCCTTTCAATTAAAAATAAGATGTGAAAACTACGCTTGTGGTATTGAAGGATTAATAATAGAAGTCATTTCCGCAAAAATCAACTCCTTTTTATGTTGCCTACTTCAGAAAGTGGTAGTACAAACTTTTGATTATATCATAAATAGTAATTGATCACTATAATTTATTTACCTATTAAAATCGAAATTGATTATTCAATAGATACATTTTCATATCAGATTTTTGCCTAAACTAACTCCTAATAATTCATGTAATAAGTTTACACTAAAAATAACTACAGTTTGTTTCTCTTTACCCTAATGAAGTAGTAGATGGACAGAAAGAAAATACTACACTATAATTAATGGAACAAGAAGTTGTTTAAGAAGAAAACCCCACCTCTTTTAGAAGTGGGGTTTTTATATGTTTAATTTTTTAATGCTAATTTGGTATGAACATCAAATAATCTTTTGGAAGATGAACTAGAACAAACACTTTGTACAGAACTCATCAAAATATTGATTGAATTCATCGTCTTTTAATCCCGGATCTGTGATGTCATATACAGTAGAAATACCTCTCTTATATCTTACCAAGTTGGATATTGGAGAATAAAAGAATTCCATTCCGCCAATACCTGATAATTCTTTCAGTTTTTGATGTTCTACTGTTTGATCTTTTTTATTGACAATGCCGTAAACATCAAATTTATACCCTTGCTTTTCTTTCATTTCCTTAATCATTGGCAGTGTTTTTAAGAAACGAATAGTCGCTCTCATATCTAAAACACTAGCCACAACAGGAACGACTACAATATCAGAAACCAAAACAGAGAAGTAAATTTCTTTACCCTCAATTCTACCAGGTACATCTAAGAAAATAACATCATACTTCTTTTCTGCTAAAGCCAATGTTTTATCAAAGTTCTCTTCAGATCTTGCTTGTTTCCAATTAAAGGCAATAACGTCATAGGATTGTTCTTTATCGGCCCCTTCAGTAGCATAAATATCTTTCACAGACTTTTGGGGATCACAATCAATTACCAATACCTTTTTGTTTGTTCTGTTGTGTATTGCCGATGCGGTTAACATGAGCAATGTACTTTTGCCAACGCCCCCTTTTTGGGTAGCGAAAGAAATCACTTTGGCCATAAAAATTTATTATGCGGCTTGTAATATAGTTTACAATGATAGATACAATTCCACATAAGGTCTTGAATCTTTCACAAATATGGAATGAAAATACGATAAAAAACCGAATATTTCCCAATATCTACCCTATCCTTCTCTACTTTATAATACAAGCTTGTAATCAATTTTGTAAATTCGCGATTCGAAAGTGATCAAATTCAATTTCTTAGACCGTTTAAAGTCGATTTTTAAACGGTAGGAATCGTCGATCATTTAACAAAAGAAATTAATATTTAAAATGGGACGCCAGAAATTAAAGAAGTTCGCCGTTAACGAAACGCGTGATTATATTATAGAACCAGGAAAACCTTTATTCGAGAATATCAAAGGAAACTGGAGAAAAGAAGTATTCAAAAACGACAACCCAGTGGTTCTTGAATTAGCATGTGGACGTGGTGAATATACAACAGGATTAGCACAAGTATATCCTGATAAAAACTTTATTGGTGTAGATATTAAAGGGGATCGTATCTGGAAAGGTGGTAACGTTGTTGATGAAAAAGGGTTAACAAATGCAGCTTTCTTAAGAATACATATCCAAAACCTTGAACAATATTTTGCTGCTGGAGAAGTGGACGAAATTTGGATTATCCATCCAGATCCTCGACCAAAAGATAGAGATGCTAAAAGAAGAATGACTCACCCGAGATTTTTAAACATCTACAAGAATTTATTAAAAGAAGGTGGATTAGTTCGTTTTAAAACGGATAGTAAACCTTTATTTGAGTATTCTGTTGAAACTCTTGTCGCTGAAAAAGTAAACTTGGAAGCGGTCACTTTCAACTTATACGAATCAGACTTACTAGACGAACACCATGGAATCGTTACTCGCTATGAAAAACAATTCACAGCACAGGGACATGATGTTCACTACTTGAAATTCAGATTTTAATCCTAATTAAAAATATATAGCATCCAATGCAGGTACTTATCGATCTCCATTACTTACCTAATTTAGAGTATTTTACTGTTTTAGCTAAAGCTGATAAAGTGTACATCGAAAAGTTTGAGAATTTTCAGAAACAAAGTTTTAGAAACCGATGTTACATCAAAACTGCTCAAAAAGTAGATCGATTGACTGTACCCGTTGTTGGTGCAAATAAGGGGCGCCCTCTTAGAAAAGTGAAATTGGATAATAGTACTCAATTTGGGGTAAAACACTGGAGAAGTATTCTTACTGCTTATGGTAGATCTCCCTATTTTGAGTACTATAGTGATTACATAGAAAAAGCCCTCACTACTCCCTATGAAACACTCTTTGAGCTTAATTTTGCTATGTTAAAATTGATCTGTAAGCTCCTAGGGATAAAAACAACTCTTGAAATAACGACTACTTTTGAAAAAAATCCTGCTGAAGGGATCATAGATCTTCGAAATAAGATCACAAAGACAGACTCAGACACGCTAATTAACGAACAATCTTATATTCAGGTATTTGGAGAAAATTTCGAAAAAAACCTTAGTATTTTAGACCTTTTATTCTGTGAAGGGCCTAATGCAATTATTATATTAAAATCACAAAACAGTAAATTATTAGAGCGTTAATATTGTTTAATAGAAAATATATGCCTTAATTTATATAACAGAATTTACGACTTTAACGATTAATCCATTAATCTTACGAAATTAACTCATGCATTATTTCTATAATGATTCTAAATTCTGTATCTTATACATTCTATATTAGAATAATTATAATTTAAATTCCCTAACCATGGAGGCAAAATTTTCTAACAGAGTTAAAGAAGTGATCTCACTTAGTAGAGAGGAAGCTTTACGCCTTGGACATGATTATATCGGTACAGAACATTTACTGCTCGGTATGATTCGTGAGGGTGAGGGATATGCGATCACATTATTAAAGAAGTTAAACGTTAACTTAAACGACTTAAAAGACGCTATTGAGCAGTCGACTAAAAGTACGGCGAATTTTAATGTGAAAAATCTCGCAAACATCCCACTAACCCGACAATCAGAAAAAACGCTTAAAATAACATACTTAGAGGCAAAAATCTTTAAATCGTCTTTGATAGGCACTGAGCATTTATTGCTTTCTATTCTAAGAGATGAAGACAACTTGGCCACTCAAATTTTACAGCGTTACGATGTAAACTACGATGTTGTCAAAGAAATGATCGAATTCCAAGGAGAAAATCAAAACCCAAAAGCATCATCAAGTACTGATGATGACGACCCACAAGCAAAAGGCAGTGGTTCATGGAGCTCACGCCCAGAATCATCTAAAAGTTCTGAAAAGTCTAAAACTCCAGTATTGGATAACTTCGGACGTGATCTAACAAGCTACGCAGAAGAAGGTAAATTAGACCCAATTGTTGGTCGTGACAAAGAGATTGAGCGCGTTGCGCAGGTGCTTTCTAGAAGAAAGAAAAACAACCCTATATTAATTGGTGAGCCTGGTGTTGGTAAAACAGCTATCGCTGAAGGTTTAGCCTTACGTATTGTTCAGAAAAAAGTATCTCGTGTACTTTTCGGTAAAAGAGTCGTTACTCTAGACCTTGCGTCTTTGGTAGCAGGTACAAAATACCGTGGACAATTCGAAGAAAGAATGAAAGCGGTAATGAACGAGCTAGAAAAAGCTCCAGAAGTTATCCTTTTCATCGATGAGATACACACTATTGTTGGTGCTGGTGGTGCTTCGGGATCGCTAGATGCTTCGAACATGTTCAAGCCTGCATTAGCAAGAGGTGATATACAATGTATTGGTGCTACTACTTTAGACGAGTATAGACAATATATTGAAAAAGACGGAGCCTTAGCACGTCGTTTCCAAATGGTAATGGTAGATCCTACTACTCCAGAGGAAACTATCGAAATCCTAAATAACATCAAAGGTAAATACGAGCAACACCACCACGTGGATTACTCGGAAGATGCCTTGGCTGCCTGTGTGAAATTCTCTGATAGATATATCAGTGACCGTTTCCTTCCAGATAAAGCTATTGATGTACTAGATGAAGTAGGTGCTAGAGTTCACATCAACAATATTCATGTTCCTGATAACATCGTGAAGCTTGAAGAGCAAATCGAAGATATCAAGGAGGAAAAGAATAAAGTTGTAAAACGTCAGAAGTACGAAGAAGCTGCAAAACTTCGTGATACAGAGAAGAAATTATTAGAAGACTTGGATACTGCTAAAGAACAGTGGGAAAAAGAAACTAATGAGACGATCTACCCTGTAACTGAAGATGACGTAGCAGCAGTAGTGGCTATGATGACAGGTATTCCTGTAAATCGTGTAGCACAATCGGAAGGCAAGAAATTGATGAAAATGGCAGATGACTTACAAGGTAAAGTAATCGGTCAGGACGCAGCAATTGAAAAGCTAGCCAAAGCAATTCGTCGTACAAGAGTTGGATTAAAAGATCCGAAAAAACCGATCGGTTCATTTATCTTCCTAGGTCCAACAGGTGTGGGTAAAACGGAGTTAACTAAAGTTTTAGCTACTCACCTATTCGACAAAGAAGATGCCTTAGTAAGAATCGATATGTCTGAATATATGGAGAAATTCTCTGTATCTAGATTGGTTGGAGCGCCTCCGGGCTACGTGGGTTATGAAGAAGGTGGACAGTTAACGGAAAAAATCCGTCGTAAGCCTTATTCAGTAGTGCTATTAGATGAGATCGAAAAAGCACACCCAGATGTATTCAACATCTTATTACAAGTTCTCGATGATGGTATCTTAACAGATGGTTTAGGTAGAAGAGTCGATTTCAGAAATACGGTAATCATCATGACATCAAACATTGGTGTTCGTGATCTTAAAGATTTCGGAACTGGAATTGGTTTCAGTACTCAAACTAAATTGGATAATCAAGATGCAGAGATGCAAGGCACTATTCAAAAAGCATTGAAGAAGGCATTTGCTCCTGAATTCTTGAACCGTTTAGATGATGTCATCATTTTCAATGCACTTGAAAAAGAACATATCCACAAAATCATTGATATTTCACTTTCGAAACTTTTCGAAAGAATTTATGCAATGGGATATGGCATCGAGATCACAGAAAAAGCAAAAGATTTCCTTTCGGAAAAAGGATACGACCCTCAATATGGTGCAAGACCATTGAACAGAGCGATCCAAAAATATCTTGAAGATCCAATGGCAGAAGCTATTTTGAGTGGAGATATTGAAGAAGGAGATACAATAATTGCTGATTATTCTGGTAAAGGAGAAGTTCTTGATGTGAGTATCAAGAAAAACTCTAAAGAAGAGGAAAAGCCGGAAGAATAAAAGTTCTATCCGTCAGTTATATTAAAAAGGTGGTTTCAATTGATTTTGAAACCACCTTTTTGTGTTATATATCAGCTATGATACTATGTTTTAATGATATACTCCAAAAAATCATTTTTTTAGACTTCAAATCAAGGTAAATTATTTACTCATTCTAATAGATTACATCATTATTTTAGGAAAAAAAGGGTAAAATGGAACTTTATAAATATCTTTAAATCAACTAATTAGTCATACAATAATTACTCGTTTATTTCTTTACCGTATTTAAAGCTCAAAATTTACTTTACAATGAAAATTAAATCCGAACGACTAGCCTCATTACTTGTGACCTCAGCACTTTTTGGAACAAATATAGAGTTGAGTAATCATGAAAAAAATGTGATTTGTATTGAATCACCTTCTCCACAGCACAATCTCAGTACATTTAATGAATTGATTCATCATATTACTGAAATTAGTATCTCAAACATTAAGGGCGAGAAGTGTTTAATTGCCTTTGACCGTTCAGAAGTATTTGACCTTTCCCAATTACAAATCGGCAACTATATCCTTACAATCACCCTCACTAACGGTGAAATATCAAGAAAACTTAATATACATGAACAAGAGGACTATGCAGTAGTTAGGGCTTGATATTATTTTCCTATCTTTGAATGAATTTTATTGATAGGAACATATGAGGGCTAAATTATTCAAACACTTATTTTTACTTAGTGGTTTTTTCTTTACCATACCTTCTCTTTATGCTCAAAACTTAATCCCCAATCCTAGTTTTGAAAGTTTCCATGAAGAGACAAGAGGACATGCCTATTTAGATAATTTAGAAGATTGGTTTAATGCCAATTCATCTAAACCAAAGTCTTTATACGGAACTCCTGACCACTTATTTATTAATGAAAAACAGCCCCTCAAAGGAATAAAAGATAGTTTTAAACCTAGAACAGGTACATCTGTTTTAGGTTTAATTTCTTACATGCAAAGAGTTTCTGATTATAGAGAGTACGCTTCTGTTCGCACAAGTACACCTCTACAAAAAGGAGAAAAGTATCAGTTTACTTGTTATATCAAAAATGGTAATCAAGTAGCTTTTGGTGCTATTGCCACTAATGGCTTTGGTGTTTATTTCTCAGAAAATAAAATCAGACAATATGTTTACGAGCCTCTAAATGTTACTCCACAGTATCAAATAGAGGATATTTTTTATACAACAGAGTGGAAAAAAATTACTTTCACTTTTACTGCCGAGGACAATTACAAATACATGACTATTGGTAATTTCTTGGATGATGTAAAAACGGATATCAAATACATCAACTACGATGTAGACCCTCAATGCTATGTATATGTTGACGATGTTTCTCTAATTCATATCCCAACTGATAAGCCTGAGGAAGAAAAAGGACCTGAAGAGGAAGTAATTGAAGAAGTTCCTGAGGTAGTAGCTGTGGCTCCTGTTAAAGAAAAAATCAAAGAAGAACCTGTTCAGGAAAAGAAAAAAATGGTCTATGAGGACCGTCCTACCACAGTACAATCATCTATTTACATTACTTCTTACGAAATTAATTTAGCCGTTTGGGATGATAAAACGGTAGATGGCGATATCGTATCTCTGTTTTGGAATGGAGAAACCGTCTTAGAAGAATACGAACTCACAGCCAAAAAGAAAAAGCTGAAAATTCGTTATGAACCCGGTAAAGAAAACATTCTAATTCTTTACGCACACAACCTAGGAAAAGAGCCACCAAACACGATGGCAATCTACATAAAAGCAGGAAAAAAGAAGCGTCAGATGAGTATTAGGTCCACATTAGGAAAAAGTGGAGGAATTCGCTTCAAACGATAGAAATTAAGGCCCGATTTTCCTTTTTTTTAAGGGCGATTTTTGTATCTTGCATACTCTTAAAAGAAGAATTTTTTTCTTCTTTTTTCTTGTGTTGAAAACATATCAATAAATATACATGGCAGACGAAAATATCATCTCTATTAACATAGAGGATGAAATGAGAAGTGCCTACATTGATTATTCAATGTCGGTGATTGTATCTCGTGCACTTCCTGATGTTAGAGACGGTCTTAAGCCTGTACACAGGCGTGTGTTGTACGGTATGGCAGAACTTGGACTAAGCTATAACAGACCGTATAAAAAATCAGCCAGAATCGTTGGTGAAGTTCTTGGTAAGTACCATCCACATGGTGACTCATCAGTATACGACACAATGGTTCGTATGGCTCAACCTTGGTCATTGCGTTACATGCTTGTAGACGGACAAGGTAACTTTGGTTCAATTGATGGTGACTCTCCTGCAGCGATGCGTTATACGGAGGCTCGTATGAAAGAGATCGCAGGTGAAATGCTTTCTGACATCAAAAAGAACACGGTAGACTTTGAACCTAACTTTGACGATTCATTGAAGGAACCATCAGTGTTACCTTCTAGAATTCCAAACCTTCTTCTGAACGGTTCATCGGGTATCGCCGTAGGTATGGCTACAAACATGGCTCCTCACAACATGAATGAAGTGTGTGAAGCCATTATCGCATATATTGAGAATCCAGATATCGAAATGAGCGAGCTGACTGACATTGTCAAAGGCCCGGATTTCCCTACAGGAGCAATCATTTATGGATATGATGGAGTTAAAAAAGCGTTAGAAACTGGTAGAGGTAGAGTAGTAATGCGTGCTGTTACTGCATTCGAAACTATCGGAAATGGACGTGAGCAAATCGTTGTTACAGAAATTCCTTACATGGTCAACAAGGCAAACATGATCGAAAAGACTGCCGACCTTGTTAATGAAAAGAAAATCGAAGGTATTTCTGCAATACGTGATGAATCCGATAAAAGCGGTATTCGTATCGTATACGAACTGAAAAAAGATGCAGTGCCAGACGTTGTATTGAACCACTTGTTCAAACAAACAGCACTTCAAAGTTCTTTCAGTGTAAACAACATTGCACTAGTTAAAGGTAGACCGAAGACGTTAAATCTTTATGATTTAATCCACCATTATGTGGAGCATCGTCATGAGGTAATTATCAGAAGAACACAATTTGAATTAGACGAAGCAGAAAGAAGACTTCATATCTTAGAAGGTTACTTAAAAGCTTTAGATAATTTAGATGAGGTGATCGCTTTAATTAGAGCATCAAAAGATGGTGAAATAGCAAGAGCTGAATTGATTGCTAAATTCGAGTTTAGTGAGATTCAAGCGAAAGCTATTTTGGATATGCGTCTTCAAAGATTGACTGGTCTTGAAAGAGAAAAGATCATCGAAGAGCATAAAGAAGTTGTTGCTTTAGTAGAAGACTTAAGAGATATCTTGGCTAGACGTGAGCGCCAAATGGATATCATTAAGAATGATCTAATCGAAGTAAAAGAGAAGTACGGTGACGAAAGAAGATCTCGTATTGAATACAATGCGGATGATCTTGATATCGAAGATTTAATCGAAGATAAAGAAATGGTGATTACTATTTCTCACGAAGGTTATATCAAGCGTACTCCACTAATTGATTATAAATCACAAGGTCGTGGTGGCGTAGGTTCTAGAGGTGCATCATCGAAAGATGACGACTTTACAGAACATATGTTCGTAGCTAGTAACCACAATTACCTATTGTTATTCACTAACTTAGGTAGAGTATACTGGCAGAAAGTATTCCGTTTACCTGAAGGCTCTAAGACAGCTAAAGGTAGACCACTTCAAAACCTATTGAACATCCGTGAAGGTGAAAAAGTACAAGCTGTAATTTGTACGAAGAACCTAAACGACCAAGATTACATCAATAATCATTACCTAATGATGTTGACAGAAAGAGGTATCGTGAAGAAGACAGTTCTTGAGGCTTACTCTAGACCACGTCGTGACGGTATCAATGCTATCAACATTAATGAAGGTGACAAGTTATTCAACGTAATGTTGACTGACGGTCAGAATGATGTTGTTATCGCTACTCGTATGGGTATGGCTACTCGTTTCGACGAAAGCAATGTCCGTTCTATGGGTAGAGGTGCTACTGGTGTTAGAGGTATTATTCTTAAAGGAGAAGAAGATAGAGTAGTTGGTATGGCTTGTATTTCTAAAGAAGAAATTGAAGCACAAACTAAATCTCTAATGGTGATCTCTGAAAATGGTTACGGTAAACGTACTGATTTAGAAGAATATCCTTGTAGAACAAATAGAGGTGGTAAAGGTCTAAAAGCCATGCAAGTAACCGATAAAACTGGTAAGCTTGCTTCATTATTCTCTGTAGAAGAGTCTGATGATTTGATCGTTATCACTAAAGAAGGTATTACTATCCGTACTGCCGTTTCTAACTTCCGTATCATGGGTAGAGCTACACAAGGTGTAAAAGCGATCCGTTTGAACGATAGTGACGAAATTTCATCAGTAGAAATAGTGCCTATTTTAGAAGAAGAAGAGACTGAAGAAAATACAACTCCAGAAAACAGTACGGAGGAAGGAAACGCTTCAGATACTCCAACAAATGAAAACGATTCGAACGAAGAGGAATCTTCAGAAGAATAAATTTTCATTGAAATAATATTTAAGGCAACTGCATCAAGCGGTTGCCTTTTTTTGTATCAGATTATTTATATTAGTAACCTGAACTCGAAAATTAGATATTTTCTGAGTGTAATCTTCCATGATCAATATGAACATCAGATCTACTTATATCATCATATACTCTTTTGTACTTTTATTTCCTCTTCATCTCATAGGGCAATCAAGTAGTAGCACTCAAGAGCGTCTATTAAAACTCACCAGAATATCCATTAATGAGAATAGATGTCATGATGCTTTAAATTATTTAGATTCTTTAGAAAATGTTCCCTTATCAAAAGAAGGCGAAATGGAAACTTTTTCCTTAAGAGGAAAAGCTTATTCTCTTCTAGCACTTGAAGAAAACTGTAGAGATTCCTCAAATTTTGATATCTGTTCTGATTATGCTGAAAAAACCGTTATATGGTTTGAGAAGATTCTTAATTACACTCAAAAAGACGAACTATTTCATATTTATGCCCAAGCAGAATTAAATCGTTTTTACGACAATCTAATTACTGAGGGGGCAGCTGAATTCATCAAAAACAACACACAAAGTGCCTCTTTTTTCTTTCGTCAAGCTATTTACATTAATCATACTGATCCGATTATATTAAGGTATAGTATGATTGCCTCTGAACTAAATCAAGATTTTGAAAAAGCATTAGAATATTCTGATATGCTTTTAGAGGTAAATTATGATAGTGTTGAAGTCTATGAAAGTCGAGCTTTTTATTATGAAAATTTAAAAAATCCTAAAAAAGCGATTCAAGAGGTTGACAAAGGTTTAGAAAAATATCCCCTTCACTATTCTTTAGTTTACAGAGGTTTAGGAATTTGTGTTAGAGAACATTGGTATAATAAAGGCCTTTCTTTGATTCTTCCTTTGGTAAAAAAATATCCTTCAGATGAAAAAGCTTTAATGAATATTGGGATGCTTTACGAATCTCTTGAAAAACCTGATCTCGCCATGCTTTATTATACTAGAGCAATAAATGTTAGCCCAACAAGATTAGATGCATACCTGAATATCAGTCAGTTACAATTTATGGAGGCAGTGAAAATACAAAAAGTGATCATGAATTGGAGTACAAACAAACAAAAAGAAAAGTACAAAAATATCCATAAATCCGAATTAAGAAAAAAGGCGAAATTCTATTTAAACCTCACCTACCTAAATGCCAAAAAGGCCTATTTACTCGACAAGGAAAATAAAGATGCCTTAACAACCTATTACAATGCTTCACTTTTATTAAACCGTTCTAAAGAACTAAAAGAGCTAGAAGAATCGTTAGAAGTAAAGTAGGGATAGAAAATTTATGCTTAACATCATCAAAAATGTAATTTGAAAATATTATGTTTGCGTGTTGAGGAATAAATTATTGTATTCTAAGCTATATAACATATAATATTTCTATGAAATTCACGAAAATTCTAGCAGCTGCCGCTTTGACTGCTGCTGTTTCTAGTACTGCATTAGCACAGGAGAAGGGTTCAGCTACTAAAGCTGCTGCCTACCTAACTAAAGGTGAAATGACAGAAGCTCAAGCTGAGATTAACAAAGCTGTGGCTTATGAAAAATTCAAATTATCAAGCAAAGGTAAATCACCAGTAATCGCTAAAGATAAAACTCTAGACGTAAAAGGTGATATCTATACACAAGTTGCACAAGCTGAAGGTGCTTCAACTGACGAAGTAACAGTTGCAATCGACTCAGTTTTATCAGCTTACAATGAAATCAAAAGTAACAAAGAAGTAATTGGTAAAGAATCTCCAGTTTACAAAGCAGTTTGGTTAGATCAACCGGATCAAATCGATCCAATGACAATGCAACCTAAAACTTCTAAATTGACTAACTTCTACAACCACTTCATCAACGAAGGTGCTAAAGCTTGGCAAGAAGAAGATTTCACTTTAGCTAAACAAGAATTTGACTTGGCTTTAAGAGTGAAAAAAGATACAACTGCTGCACAAAATGCTTTATATGCTACTATCAACTTACTAAACGATGTTGATGATGATGCTGAAATCAAAGCTTTACAGGATGAAGTAGTAAAGTATGCTAAAGTTTTATTCTCTTTAGGTAAAAACGACGCTGTATATTACAAGCAATTGTTATTCTACGCTTCACAAGGTGTTACTGATATCGAGAGCTCAATCGACGAGTTAGGTTACGAAGTAAGAGAGTCTGAAAATACTATAGAAAGATCTTCTAAAACTGTTGAATCTTCGAAAGAAAGATATGAGTACTATGCTACTGGCGGAGGAAGAAGAACTTCTAACTCTTCTACAAGAGCAAAACAAGCAAAAGCTGAAATGGAAGAAGCGCAAGCTGAAGTAGATGCTGCTAAAGCAAAATTAGAAGCTGCAAACACTAAAATTGCTGCTTTAGAAACAGAAGCAAAGAAATTCTACCAAGAGTCTTTAGATATCTGTGTTGAAGGTTTAAAATACAATGCTGATGATGCTGACTTATCAAGAAGTATGATCATTTACTACTTGAAACTTGACAAAATGGATGAAGCAATTGCATCTGCTAAAGCTAACATCGCTAAAGATCCTCAAGATGCTGCCGCTTCATTGTTGTTAGCACAGCTTTATGATCAAGCTACTGATATGTCTGAAGAAGTTGAGCACAAAGACAAGTATACTACACTTGCTATCGATCAATACAAAAAAGTTTTAGAATTAGATAGCGAAAATACTACTGCTTTATATTCTTTAGCAAGATTGTACTACAACCAAAGTGTTGCTTACAACGCTCAATTGCAAGAATTACCTACAAAAGGTACTGGTCAGTATGTAGATGCAGCAAAAGCTAAAGAATTAGAAGCTGCTAAGAAAGAGTCTGCTGAAAAAGCCGTTCCTTTCGCTGTAAAAGCTGCAGAAGCTGGTAACGATGAGCCAAAATATTTACAACTTCTTCTTAAAATCTACTACCAAACTGGTGACAAAGAGAACATGGAGAAAGTTGACAAAAAACTAAGTGCAATGGAATAATTCCATTAAAACTTAATAGTTTTTTCTTTCTAAACTAAAAACCCGAACTTCGCAGAGAGGTTCGGGTTTTTACATCTACACACCTTTAAATTCATCTCATTTCTAAAAAAATTAGCCATGATTAAGTCAGGTAAAAAAGATATTCGAAAATTATCACAAGATCAAGTAAAAGATTTTCTTACTGAAAATGGGGAAAAAGGCTTCAGAGCAAAACAAATCCAGGATTGGTTATGGAAAAGTTCTGCGAAGTCGTTCGATGAGATGACCAATTTATCAAAGAAGACAAGAGAGCTACTTTCTGAAAATTTTGAAATTCTTCCTGTAACTACTTTTAAATCTCAGAAAAGTTCGGATGGTACTATTAAATCCGCTTTTCAATTGCACGATAAACATTTAGTTGAAGGTGTTTTAATTCCTGCTGAACCAAGAATGACAGCTTGTATATCATCTCAAGTAGGTTGTTCATTAACTTGTTCTTTCTGTGCTACAGGTTATATGGATAGAAAGCGTAATCTTGATGCAGGGGAGATTTATGATCAAGTTGTAGCTATCAATCAACAAGCTTTAGATACGTTCAATACTGGACTTACCAATATAGTTTATATGGGAATGGGAGAGCCATTGTTGAACTATAAAAATATGATAGAGTCTGTAGAGAAGATTACTTCTCCCAATGGACTTAACATGGCATCAAAAAGAATTACAGTTTCCACTGCAGGCGTGGCTAAGATGATCAGAAAATTAGGTGATGATGAAGTTAAATTCAATTTAGCGTTATCACTACATGCTGCCAACGATGAGAAGCGTAACAAGATTATGCCTATCAATGAACAAAATAACTTAGATGTTCTTAGAGATGCTCTAAAATACTACTTCAGTAAAACAAAAAATCCTGTTACTTACGAATATATCGTATTTAACAACTTCAACGATAGTTTACAAGATGCTGAGGAATTATACCAATTTACAAAGCACCTACCTTCTAAGGTAAATATCATTGAATATAACCCTATTGCAGAAGCCGACTTCTTAAATGCCAAAGTAGATAAGATCCAAAGATTTGCCGATTATTTAAGTAAAAAGGGTGTAAACGTGCATGTAAGAAGAAGTCGAGGTAAAGATATTGATGCCGCTTGCGGACAATTAGCGAATAAAAATAAGAAAGGTAAGTAATGCATTACATTTATTTATTACTTGCCATAATCGCAGAAGTATTTGCGACCTCTGCTTTAAAAAGTAGTGAGGGATACACAAAGTTGTATCCCTCATTAGTTTCCATCCTTTTATATGGAGTTTCTTTTTACCTTTTATCCTTAACGGTTAAACATATCCCTATTGGAGTGGCTTATGCTGTTTGGTCAGGTTTAGGGATTGTGTTGATAAATGCTATTGGATATTTTTATTATCATGACACCATCAACTTATCCACAATAATTGGTTTATTATTAATAATATCTGGTGTGATTATCGTCAACTTATCAACAAATGCTCATTAATCTTGTTGATAAACAACATCCATCTCTTTCGAAATTACCTCCACAGCATAATCATTTAACTTATTGTTGGTAACTTTATCGATTTCATTTTTATTGAAAAAATTGACGAAATGCTGTTTTGTATTGACTAAATTATCTAAATCATAAATAGAGGATAAAGATGAATTAAAGATTTTCATTTTATCATTCTCAAAAGAGAATAAGCTGAGAATACCGTTTAATTGATCAACAGATAAACCTTTCCCTTGAATCATCTTTTTATATAGAACAATTTTTTCATGGTCATATCCTTGTTTTTGTAGCTTCGTTCGCAGAATTTGATAGTCTGCTGTTGCCATTGGTATGTTGGCTCCTATTTTACCTCTATAATCTTTTACATAAACTACTTTCGCAGCTTCATTTAGATTTTCTCTTTCCCATTCTTCATCTATTGGAGCACTATTTATCATCTGGACGCTTTCATGCATATCAGCCATTTCACTATGGAAACTATGCACATAATTAAGGAAACTTTCTTTATTCAATTCGTCTTCAAAATAATAATCAAAAGTATTTGCTTGTGACCAATCTTCTACATAATGAAATGCGAATAACAAGTATTCCATCCTTTCATCATCCGCTTTGAACAATTTAGTGATCATATGAATATGTTCATTGTCAAGACAATATTTCTCAGTATACAATTTAATCTCATGTCTGAATTCATCTTCAGTCAACTCTGTTAAACTCCTCAAAGCTTCTTCAAAATCAGCTTGGGATACATGGTTACATTCAATATCATCTTGAGCATACGATAACTGCATGCATAGAAAAAAAACAAGTAATTTAAAGCTTCTCATAGTGGTTGAATAATAGTAGCTAGTATCGATTAGTATAGCATATTTCTATTACAATAGTCAGATATGATAAGTTGAAATAAATTAGAATAGTGAAAGCATTAATGGTATAAACACAAAAAAAGGTTAGCCAACATCTTGTGTTAACTAACCTTCTATATTTAATGAATGTGGCGCCGACTTACTCTCCCGGGGGTTAACCCAGTACCATCAGCACTGTAGGGCTTAACTGCTCTGTTCGGAATGGGAAGAGGTGAACACCTACGTCATTGGCACCATCAATGTCTTGATATCATTGACTGTGAACAGTAAAAACTTTGTCAGTGCCCCCATCAGGGGACACCAACCGAAGAAAAGCTTTCGGGCGATTAGTACTTCTCAGCTTAATCCATCTCTGAACTTACACTTGAAGCCTATCAACGTCATCATCTATAACAACCCTCATAAGGAAATCTCATCTCGAGGTGGGTTTCGCGCTTAGATGCTTTCAGCGCTTATCCGCTCCACACATAGGTACCCGGCGATGCTCCTGGCGGAACAACCGGTACGCCAGAGGTGTGTCCAACTCGGTCCTCTCGTACTAAAGTCAGAGCCTCTCAAATTTCCAACGCCCGCAACAGATAGAGACCGAACTGTCTCACGACGTTCTGAACCCAGCTCGCGTGCCACTTTAATGGGCGAACAGCCCAACCCTTGGGACCTTCTCCAGCCCCAGGACGTGACGAGCCGACATCGAGGTGCCAAACCTCCCCGTCGATATGAGCTCTTGGGGGAGATCAGCCTGTTATCCCCAGAGTACCTTTTATCCTTTGAGCGATGGCCCTTCCATGCGGTACCACCGGATCACTATGTCCCACTTTCGTGCCTGGTCGAGATGTCTCTCTCGCAGTCAGGCTCCCTTATGCCATTGCGCTCTTCCGACGATTGCCGACCGTCGTGAGGGAACCTTGGAAAGCCTCCGTTACTCTTTTGGAGGCGACCACCCCAGTCAAACTACCCACCAAACAATGTCCGGGTTCAAAACCCGTTAGACCGTCGAACAGGAGAGGGCGGTATTTCAACAATGACTCCAAAACGCCTGGCGACGCTCCTTCACAGTCTCCCGCCTATCCTACACACTCCTGGCCAACGGCCAACGTTAAGTTGCAGTAAAGGTTCATGGGGTCTTTTCGTCCCGTTGCGGGTAAGCGGCATCTTCACCGCTACTTCAATTTCACCGAGCTCATGGCCGAGACAGCGTCCAGATCGTTGCACCATTCGTGCAGGTCGGAACTTACCCGACAAGGAATTTCGCTACCTTAGGACCGTTATAGTTACGGCCGCCGTTTACTGGGGCTTCAATTCAGAGCTTCGAATTACTTCTAACTCCCCCTCTTAACCTTCCAGCACCGGGCAGGTGTCAGGCTATATACTGAATCTTTCGAGTTCGCATAGCCATGTGTTTTTGTTAAACAGTCGCCTGGACTTCTTCGCTGCGGCCTCTTACAAAGTAAGTAGGCGCCCCTTCTCCCGAAGTTACGGGGCTAATTTGCCTAGTTCCTTAGCCATGAATCACTCGAGCGCCTCGGGTTACTCACCCTGACCACCTGTGTCGGTTTGGGGTACGGGATCCTATAACATAATCTTAGAAGGTTTTCTTGGAAGCGTTTCGTATCGTTATCAGATTGGCCGTGGCCGCTCTGTACTGTCTTGTCTCCCCAAG
>NZ_CP076132.1:4940000-4967500 GCF_018736045.1 Flammeovirga yaeyamensis
CACATCAACTTTTATGAAGCAGATGCTTTTGCACGTTGGAAAGGCATGAGATTACCCACAGAATTCGAATGGGAAATCGCCGCCAAACAGTTCCAATGGGGCAAACGTTGGGAATGGACCAATAGTGCGTACCTTCCTTACCCCGGTTTTAAAACTGCAGAAGGTGCCTTGGGTGAATACAATGGAAAATTCATGATCAACCAAATGGTATTAAGAGGAGGAAGTGTTGCTACTTCCCCAAACCATAGTCGTATTACCTATAGAAACTTTTTCCACCCTCACTTTAGATGGCAATATACCGGAATACGTTTAGCCAAGTAAATTAACTCATTGCAACCAAAACTTATGATTACAGAAAAGACATTATTCGCTCAACATGTTGAAAAAGGGTTATCTGCTCCTTCCAAGTTTTTATCTTCTATGTATTTCTATGATAAAAAAGGAGAAGCTTTATTCCGAGAGATCATGAATCTTGAAGAATATTACCTTACCAACAGCGAAATGGAGATATTGATGTTTCAAGGACATGAGATCGCTCAATTACTAAAAGACGAGGAAGTAGAGATCATTGAACTTGGCGCCGGTGATGGTATTAAAACTAAAGAGCTATTACGACATTTTGATAAAAAGAATACCGTTTATCGTCCTATCGACATCAGTGAACAAGCTATTATTGATATATCGAAAAAAATGTCGGAGTGGATTCCTAATCTTCAGGTAAAGGGAGTATGTGGGGATTACTTCAAAATGCTTGATCAATTAAAAAGTGATGCTAAGAAAGTCATTCTCTTTTTAGGCTCTAACCTTGGCAATATGAGCGATGATCAGGCAAAAGGCTTTATTCATCAATTAAACAATGTCATGCAAAAAGGAGATCAATTGATGTTGGGCCTTGATTTAATCAAATCAAAAGATATTGTTCTCCCTGCCTATAGCGACAGCAAAGGGATTACTGCAGAATTCAACCTCAACCTATTGGATAGAATTAATAAAGAATTGGGAGGAAACTTCGATAGGACACAATTCGAACATGTGGCCACATATTCCGAACATGAAGGAATTGCCAAAAGTTATATCAAGAGCAAAGTTGATCAAACGGTCACTATTGAAGAAAACGAAAAGTCGTACCACTTTAAAAAGGATGAATTAATACATACTGAAATTAGTAGAAAATACGATCTTGATATCATCAGAAATATTATTGAAGGAACGTCTCTACATTTAGATTATCAGTTTACCGACAACAAACAGTATTTTACAGATCTTGTTCTCACAAAAAAATAATTTGATGAGTCAATTAGTTGTCAACAAAATTTAGAGTTTTTGATCGATCCTTCTGAATGTATTAACTTTGTGATCCTTTAAAATTTTATATAAATGTTTAGTAGAGAGGAACACTCAAGATTAAGGGCTGCATTCTGGACTCAATTCGGTCAGTTGATGAAGCCTTTTAAATCAGAAGAAGGAAAGAGAATTAATTGGACAAATTATAAAACCGGAGTAAAAAGCGTGTTTTTTAGAATGGATGCCGATAAGAAAAAATGCGGCGTCGGTATTTATCTCACACACAAAGATCCGGATATACAGCAACTCATTTTCGAGCAATTTGAAGAAATGAAAAGTTATCTTCATAGTGTGCTGGAAGAAGAATGGGAATGGGAACTTCATACAAAAAATGAAATGAGACAAACCATTTCTAGAATTTATATTGAGAAGGAAGGAGTAAATATGTTCAAACCAGAAGACCAAGCTGACATCTATGAGTTCTTAAAACCAAGAATGTTGAAGCTGGATGAATTCTGGAGAGATACGAAAGAAATCTTCGTGGATTTATCGAAATAATTCTTCTGTAAGGAGTAAAAAATAATAATGAGTCATTCTTTTAGTACTAAAGAATGACTTTTTTATATCCTTAAAGAACCAACTCACTGTAAACGAATCATTTGTTTAATAACCTATATCTCATTATGTTTGTGCTGAACATTGTTATTATAGACTTCCCCGAATCAACCAGTATTATTTTTTCATCGTTACTTTATTTACGCTTTTTCTCACTTCAATTTTTTACAGTAATGTTCATGTGACCGATTCGGAAAAGAGGTCTTGCTGCTTTTTGAACAAACATTATGAAAAACTACTTTATTGCTTTATTACTTTCTCTATTTACTCCATCCTTAATTGCACAAACCACCTTAGAGGGTACTTATACCATTGGGGCAGATGGAGACTTTGCTACTTTAAAAGAGGCTGCAGACACATTAAACACTTATGAATTTTCTAATGATGTCACTCTATTAATACATGAAGGAGTATATACAGACAGTTTCATTTTAGACAGTCTTCAAACCAATGGATATGGCCTCTGTATAAAATCAAGTGGTGAGGGGGAAAACACCATCTTAATTCCTAAGAAATCAGAAGATGATTATTTAACGGGAATCTACCTAAGAGGAATTGATGGATTATCTATCAGTAATCTGACCATTAAAAATGATTCGATCAATCAGGTGAAGTTAACTCAAACTCATCTAGTCGAAAACACATTAAGTATCGATAGTTGCTCGAATATCCATATTCAACATCTTTCGATGACATCGGATACAATAGGTACAGAAGAACCTACTATGTTCTTTGCTACTTCTAATCTTAGATTAAGATTGGTTCATGATGTATTGATTGACTCCTCTTATTTCTCAGGAGCAATGTATAACATTACTTCCGTTTTAAAGGATAGCTCCACCAACATTGAAGTTCGAGACAATGTGTTCGAAAACTCTTATTATGATGTTCGTTTTGCCTATCAAAGAGGTAAAGGATACAAAGTATATAATAACGATTTTCTTACTAGAAGGAGATTTGGCTCAGGCTGTCATCTGCAAATAGTAGGAGAAACTGATTCTTATCCAGATAGTGATACATATACAGGGGATATCAGTATAAAACACAATTACTTTAATGGAATAGGTTCTGAAGGAAATACAAAATGTATCTATTTGCAGTATATACAGGATGCAGAAGTCGAACAAAATGAAATGATCGGTGGCTACTACGGAATGTTTATCCTCTATGGGGATTCTGTTATATTGAATAGAAATAAAATCACTACCACCGTTTATACGGGTATTGAATGTGGAGCAATCCATAATTACTTTATCACTAATAACACCTTCATTTGTCATAATTCGGCTTATGCGATATACGATCAATACACTTATGATAAATTGATTATCGCCAACAATACGTTTTATAGACAGGAAGTCCCTACTCACGATTACTCTTATACTTTAAGAATTAGGGATTTTGAAGGTGACTCTTTAGCTATAGTTAATAACTTATTTTCGGCACAAGACACAGTCGCCGGATTTATGTACTTAGAATATTTTGAAAAAGACCTTTCCTCTCCGAATTATCTAATTGACTACAATGGCTATGTGATGAATTCATCAAATGTAGAAGCGAAATCGATGATGCGACTTCGAAGAGTAAATATTAAAGGAGAAACTGATGGAGATACCACTATAGTCAGCTTCAATGATTGGCAAAACTTCCTTCCAAATATCGCTCAACACTCTTTTCTATTTGATACTGATATTTTTGAGGAATTACCTATAGCAAGTACCGATGGAGACACCTTCGTACAGACTGCAGATTTTCATCTTAATAATGGATTTGATTTTAGAAAAGGGTTGTTTATCGATCGTATAAAAACGGATATCGATGGAGATCCAAGAACAGCAGCTAGCGGGCTTGATGTAGGATCCGATCAATATCACTTAGCCACTGATATCGCTTTCGAAACCTGTGACGAGGATATTACTTTTGAAACATCAAATGCTACGGATAAAATAATATCTTATTCTTGGGATTTTGGTGATGGTACTACTTCATCAGAAATCAACCCTGCCCATACTTATGAGGAATTAGGAGAATATACCATCACTTTAAAATATTGCGACGCGGATACTTATTGCGACAGCACTACTTTTAAAGTCTCTATCACTGATGAAGGTTGTAAATTTGTTGAATCACCAACGAGCATAGAATTAAACAATAGTTCAATTGTGATTTATCCTAATCCTTCAAAAGGAAACATTCAGATCAGTAGTTCAATGCTGTTAGATGATGTCGATGTACAGCTTATCGATTTATCGGGAACTGTTTTATATAGAGAAGAAGGGCATCTTCATTTTTTAAGTGCGGATATCAGTAAGGTACTTTCTCAGTTAGAAAACGGAATGTATATCATTAAAGTGGATGATGGTGAAAATCAGTTCAGCAAGAAAATCATTCTGGGGAAATAATATTTCGATACGATGAAATAAAAAAAGGCAATGAAGAAAACATCTCCATTGCCTTTTTCTATTTGATATCACTTAAGAATTAAGCATCATAAACTACTGAGTAGTGGGGATCGTGATCGTGGTCAATTTCCACATGCGATTTTGCTTTATCCAATAAAGCGATACAATCTTGAGACAAATGAATGAAAGTAACTGTCTTTCCATATTGCTCATACTTCTCGTTAATTTTATTGATCGCTTCAATACCTGATAAATCTGCTACTCTAGACTCTGTAAAATCTATAATTACTTCTTTAGGATCATTTTTGAAATCAAACTTCTCGAAGAAATTCGTTGCTGAACCAAAGAATAATGGGCCGTAGATCTCATAATGTTTTCTACCGAACTCATCTGTTTTCTTTCTTGCTCTAATTCTCACTGCATTTTCCCAAGCGAAAGATAAAGCCGACATAATAATACCAATCAATACTGCAACCGCTAAATCTTCAATAACTGTCACTAATGATACCGTAATTAAAACGACAACATCTGTTTTTGGTACTTTATTTAAGATACGGAAACTAGACCACTCGAATGTACCGATCGCTACCATAAACATTACACCTACAAGAGCTGCAATTGGAATTTGCTCGATAATCGATGATAAGAACAATACAAATGACATTAAGGCTACTGCTGCAATAATACCCGACCATCTTTTTCTAGCACCTGATTGAATGTTGATCATCGACTGACCAATCATAGCACAACCGCCCATACCTCCAGTGAAACCAGAAATAATATTGGCAACACCTTGAGCTACTGATTCTCTATTGCCACTACCTCTAGTCTCTGTGATTTCATCAATTAGTGTTAGCGTTAATAAACTTTCGATTAGGCCTACACCTGCTACTTTCAAGGCGAAAGGTAAAATGATCATTAAAGTTTCCATGTTCAATGGAACATCAGGGAAAATTAAAGAAGGCAAACCTCCTTCAATAGAAGCCATATCACCAACAGTTGGTGTGTCAATTCCAAAACCAATAGCAATACCTGATACTAATAGGATCGCCATTAATGGAGAAGGAACTACTTTTGTCAATTTCGGGAAGAATTGGATCACGACCATTGCAAGTACGACCAGTCCTAACATCATGTATAAAGGTGCACCAGATAAATATTCCCCGTCGACCATAAATTGACTGAATTGTGCTTTAAAAATCACAATGGCCAGACCATTTACGAAACCAAGCATTACCGGGTGGGGAACCAAACGGATAAACTTACCTAATCGTAAAGCACCTACTAAAATTTGTAAGGCACCACCTAATATAATTGCGGGGAATAAATAGTTAATTCCTTTATCAGCAATTAATGGCATTACTACCACAGCAATCGCACCTGTAGCACCCGAGATCATACCCGGTCTACCACCACCAACAGCAGTTACGAATCCCATAACTACCGCTGCATATAAACCTACTAGCGGAGAAACACCTGCAATGAATGAAAAAGCAATAGCTTCTGGCACCAAAGCAATAGCCACTGTTAAACCTGAAAGAATTTCAGTTTTAAAATCAGACGCATTGAGGTTACTGACTTGAACGTTTTGTTTCATTGATAAATTCCAGAACGGAGTTGTTGAAAGTTTATGAAGAATGTTTATCAATTTCTTATCAATTCACCAGTAAGTTCTTGATAAGGAAATTAGTTTTTGATGATTGAAAGTAACACAACAGTAGTAGATGAGTCATCATCAAAATTATAGTGAACATCAACATAAAAAATTTCTTTTCTAGCTGATATTGAGTTCTTTTTATTACACAAAAAAAGAATGAACGCAAAACTAGTTGTTTCTACGTTCATTCCCAATTTTTATTCTAAGTAATAAAACTTAAAGCTAAAGATGATTAGCTATTTAAGATTTCTACCATTTTATTTAACTCTACATCAAGAGGTTTTTTCTTGTTGATAGCGTCATCGAAAGATGTGTAAGCGATTTTATCATCAATTACACCAGCCATAACGTTTGATTTTCCAGCAATCAAACCTTCAACTGCAGCAATACCCATACGGCTTGCTAAGATTCTGTCGATTGCACTTGGAGAACCACCTCTTTGAATGTGACCTAAGTTAGATACTCTGATGTCAAGGTTAGGCATTGCTTCTTTTGCTTTTTGAGCGATAAAGTGAGCGTTACCGATTTCCTCTCCTTCAGCAACAACGATAATATGAGATGGTTTTTCTTTATCACCACCTTTTTTCAAGTTATCGATTACTTCGTCGATTGAATCTGGAATCTCAGGAACCAAAATATCTTCGGCACCACCACCGATACCCGATTGCATAGCGATAAAACCTGCATCACGTCCCATTACTTCTACGAAGAATACACGGTCGTGAGATGCTGCTGTATCTCTAATTTTATCGATTGCATCTAAAGCCGTATTTACTGCTGTATCAAAACCGATGGTGTAATCAGTACCATAAAGGTCGTTGTCGATAGTACCCGGGCAACCAATTGTAGGAATACCGAAGTCTTCCATCAATAATTTTGCACCTGTAAAAGTACCATTACCACCAATGGCTACTAGGCCATCAATACCTTCTTTTACACAGTTTTCGTAGGCTTTTTGTCTCCATTCTTTTTCTCTGAACTCATCGAAACGAGCAGACTTAAGAATAGTACCACCTAAACCAATAATATCAGAAACAGAATGAGATTCCATTGGAATAAAGTCAGCATCTGCCATACCTTTATATCCTCTACGAATACCTACTACTTCTAATCCATTGTAAAGTGCTGCTCTAACAACAGCTCTAACACAAGCATTCATTCCTGGCGCATCACCACCAGATGTAAAAACGGCTATCTTTTTCACTTAATTACTGTCTAAAATTTATATATCGAATATCTTCAAGAACTGCAATTCTTGAAATTTAGTTATTTACGGTCAAAATCATCTTTAATTACATCTATTGCTTTAAAAGAGGTTTTTACTCCTTTAATTAAAGATGAACTAAATCCTTGATGCTCCATTTCATTTAACCCTGCAATGGTACATCCTTTTGGAGTGGTTACCTTATCAATTTCATGTTCAGGGTGATTACCTGTTTCCATTAATAAAGATGCAGCTCCTTTTACGGTTTGTGCTGCAATAAGTTGAGATACTTGTGCTCCGAATCCAATTTCGATTCCACCTTGAGATGCCGCTCTAATAAAACGCATCGCATAGGCAATACCACAGGCACCTAATACAGTTGCTGCAGCCATTAGGCTTTCATCTATAATAATTGCTTCTCCTAATTTACTAAAAAGATCCACAATCATTTCCTTTTGTTCTTCGGTACCATTGTCAGTAGCGATACAAGTCATTGATTCGCGAATGGCAATAGCGGTGTTGGGCATCGATCTAAATACAGGCTGATCTTTTCCTAACACCTCCGACATATCATTTAGTGATACTCCTGTTACGACCGAAGTGACCACTTGGTTACTTTTTAAATGAGGTTTTATTTCCTCCATAATCGATTTAATTTGGAAAGGCTTTATGGCCAAAACAATTAAATCTGCAGAAGTGACTGCTTCTGTGTTGTTACTGCTTACCTGCACACCTAGGTCTGACAGTTTTTTCAATAGCTTTACATTTCTTCTCGTAACCGTTAAATGCTCAGCGTTAATGTAATTACTCGCAATGAGGCCCTCAGCAATAGCTTGTCCCAGGTTTCCTCCACCGATAATAGTAATTTTTTCTGGCTTCATTATACTAGTGATTGTTAGTTCTAAACGACCAACAATTTACGTTATTTGTTTGGTTGATGAAGCCTTTTTAAGGTATTGTTCATAAAAAAAGTCATTCAATACTACATGGAATGACTTTTTTATAATCTATTTTGTGTCTGTGGCATCTCTACCTCCGAAGAGCGATTCCACAAATTCCATTTTTCTAAACGCTTGCAAGTGGTCTATTCCTTCTCCTACACCTATATATTTCACAGGAATTTTAAATTCGTCTGAAATACCAATCACTACACCACCTTTAGCAGTACCATCTAATTTTGTGATGGCCAAACCAGAAACTTCAGTTGCTTTCATGAATTCTCTCGCTTGGTTTTGTGCGTTCTGACCTGTAGATCCATCAAGTACCAAAATCACATCGTGAGGTACGCCCGGCGCGACCTTCTGCATTGATCTTTTGATTTTTGATAACTCGTTCATCAAATTGACTTTATTATGCAATCTACCAGCGGTATCTACAATAATAATATCAGCATTTGATTCTACCCCTTTCTTCACCGCTTCGAAAGCTACTGATGAAGGGTCCACATTCATACCTTTAGCAACCACTTCCACTCCGGTTCTTTCTCCCCAAAGTTTTAGCTGATCTACAGCTGCAGCTCTAAAGGTATCGGCAGCACCCAATACTACCTTATATCCTTTTGCTTTAAACTTCGCTGATAGTTTACCAATAGTTGTTGTTTTACCAACACCATTTACACCTACTACCAACATCACATATGGTCCTTCGATACCTTCAGGAATAGAAAAACCATCAACATCCTCACTTTTGTTTTCTCCTAGTAAAGAAGCAATTTCTTCGTGAAGGATGGTATTTAATTCTTTAGCATCAACGTATTTATCTCTTTCTACACGCTCTTCAATTCTATCAATAATTTTCAGAGTGGTTTCAACACCCACATCTGAAGTCACTAATATTTCTTCAAGATTATCCAGTACATCATCATCTACTTTTGATTTACCAGCTACTGCTTTCGTAATTTTATCAAAGATAGATCCACGAGATTTCTCCAACCCTTTATCCAAGTTGCTTTTTTCCTCTTGACTGATCTCACTGTTTCCAAAAATTTTCTTAAAGAAGCCCATTGTTATGATGCGTATAATTCGAAATTAATAAAGACGTAAATTTCCGTGCTTTCAAATGCGAAAATAACGTTATAATTGTTAGAATCCCAATACTTTGAGTGATACTAGACTGTACGAAGAGTTGTCGATACATAATTCTTAATCATTTAACAATGATTTACACAACAACATTCCCTACATGTATTTTAATAATCAGTTGGTTTGAGATCTTTTTTATTCACTTTATAATGCAAAAAAGTGAATAAAATAAAAAACCCCGCAATCATGTTGCAGGGTGTTTTTCGAAAGAATAAGTTGTTACAAGTAATTACTTAGCTAAGTAATCTTTTACTTGATCTTCCATGATAATCTCTTCTTTAAACGTGTATGCACCCGTTTTTGGAGATTTCACAGCTTTCACTACTTTAGCGTATTTTACGCCACCTTCTTTCTTAAGTGTTGCTACTACTTTCTTAGCCATAATTACTTAATTTCACGGTGAATAGTGTATTTCTTTAGAACCGGGTTGAACTTTCTTCTCTCCAAACGATCTGGAGTGTTCTTACGGTTTTTTGTAGTGATGTATCTTGAAGTACCTGGTTGCCCAGATGCTTTGTGCTCTGTGCACTCAAGAATCACTTGTACTCTGTTGCCTTTCTTAGCCATGACTTATTTTTTGTGGTAAGTGATTACCAAGTTAAACCAAGTTTAATTAGAAAGTTTTACCTTCCTTACGTGCTTGTTTCAAAACAGCTGAAATACCGTTTTTGTTGATTGTTCTCAAAGCACTAGTTGAGACTTTAAGCGTTACCCAACGATCCTCTTCAGGAATGTAAAAACGCTTCTTGTGCAAGTTAGGATAGAACTTACGTTTGGTCTTATTGTTTGCGTGAGAAACATTATTACCAACTCTCGTTCTTTTTCCTGTAATATCGCAGATTTTAGACATCTTTATATATATTTAATTAACGAGTCCGCAAATATCTGAATTTTCAACTAAAAGTCAAACAATCAGACACTTACATTATCATAAGTTTCAAAATCATTAACGATCAGGAGATCATCAGAATGTTTATAATAAAAAAAACCTTCCATGCGACGTGAATAAACAAATTCTAGAAATTGTAAACTCAAAATCGACAAAGAAGGTTTCAATACTATGAGCCTCCTATAGGAGTCGAACCTACGACCTACTGATTACAAATCAGTTGCTCTACCAGCTGAGCTAAGGAGGCAATACATATTTCGTCTTTAACCTAGCGCCGAGTTTGTTTCCAAACTGCCTAACTCCAAGACTTGGAGCCTCCTATAGGAGTCGAACCTACGACCTACTGATTACAAATCAGTTGCTCTACCAGCTGAGCTAAGGAGGCAATTTCAAATCAATCCACACGTCTTGTGAATGTTTGAAGAAAATATTGAGCCTCCTATAGGAGTCGAACCTACGACCTACTGATTACAAATCAGTTGCTCTACCAGCTGAGCTAAGGAGGCTTATATTTAATATTTTAATTATAATTGCACGTTTTGCAAAAATTTGAGCCTCCTATAGGAGTCGAACCTACGACCTACTGATTACAAATCAGTTGCTCTACCAGCTGAGCTAAGGAGGCTTTTTGCTTTCAGAAAGGAAGCCCTTTCCATTAAAGCGATGCAAATATAGATTCTTAATTTTTATTACACAAATCTAATTTGTTTTTTTTTACTTTGCAGCACTACAATTGACAGTTATTTAGAATATGAGTACAAAATTTAGAGCCATAAAACGTTTTTTCAAGCAAAATGCATCCTCTTTTTCCGTTGGAGGAGGCTTTAGTATTTTGCCCATTATTTTCAGCTCTACTGTACTCAGTTTAGCCTATGCCTATGAATCTGAAATCATGTCGTTCGATTGGAGAATGTGGATACTCGTTTACATAACTACCTGCTTTACAATGGCCTTTGCAATAACACCAACTACACTTATAGCTATTTTATCAGGTTATTTTTTAGGATGGATTTCTCTAATCGGGTTGGTTCCTTCTTATTTAATGGCTGCCTTTATTTGTTATCAACTTATTTCTTGGGTTGATCATGGAAAATTTTCTAATTCTATTAAAGAAAATAAAATTGCTATGGCTATTGTCGACACCGTTCATCAATCTCCACTAAAAATTGTCATCTTCACTAAAATTTCTCCAATTCTTCCTTTTGCCTTAAGTAATATGTTGCTGGCATGGGCTAAAACTCCTATTAAGCAATTCTTATGGGGATCTTTAGTAGGAATGCTCCCGAGGAGTATCATAGCAGTATGGGCAGGTAAGACACTTGTAGACATCACGCATATATCAGAAGGAGATTCTACTCAAACTTATCAACAAGTAGTTATTGGTTTGTTGATTATCCTTTCGATCGTTGGACTAACGAGTTCATTTAAAAAGAATATTGAGAAACAGCTTCATAAATAGACATAAAAAAAGTCATCAAAATTATATTTGATGACTCTCTAAGGATGACGTTATTTTCTAGCTTCCATATCTCGATTGGAAATCTTGATACATTTTTGTGTATTGCTTATCTCCATTAGATAATGCAATTGCTTTTTCATATGCTGATGAAGCGTTCACAATAAAGCCTTTATCTTCATAATATTTAGCAAGGATCAAGTGACCAATTGCTGTATTGTTCTCTTTTAATTGAGCTAACTCTTTATCAGTTTCTTTATCCTCTCCCATCATATACACTTGGAAAGCGTACATATCTGAAGATATTTTATGGTTAGAAGCATCTTCTACATAATAGAATAAATACTTTTGATCTTTCAACTTAGCATCGTTTAAGTCTAATTTATAAGATGTCCCTTGCACATCGTCTTCAACAAGAACGTGTTGCTTTCTATCTTTAATATAGATTTTAAACTTATCATTTGATGAAACCCCTTCTTTAAGTGCCCAAGTTAATGTTACCTCCGATTTGATAGCATTAGAGTTAATTGGAGCATAGAAATAAATAGGTTTTTTCTTTAATGATCTTGTAACTGAACCATATTTCGCTTGTGATGAAGTTTCTCCAGATGAACCTGTTAATTCATCTTTAATAAAATCTACATATTTAGAAACTAGGTCGTTATTTTTGTTTGATAATTTCTTCTCTAGGTCGTTCACTTCAAAAGAACCTTTTTTAGTAAGTTCTAAAGTTCCACCTGCAATGTAAGCTAATCCTAAATAAGGGTTTGTCCCATTCACTTTAACTGAGGCATTAGACACAAGCATATCACCAACATTGACTTTTTTACCGTCTGATGTGATCTCTCCCTTCGCACCTAAAACCATAAACTTAGCTTCTTGGGCATTGACATATGTAAAGCTTAGAAGTAAAAGAAGAAAGCTGAGTAATTTGGTTTTCATAATTATATATTTTATCTCAAGAAGTCCTAAAACGTGGATGTAGTTATTAATACGGTAAACTACATTAAAAGTTATTCACAAATTACGAAAAGATCCTATTTTTTCAATTTATCCTTTGCTTTGTACAAAACCCTCAAAATTATTTCTGCGAATATTTCAATTAAATCACCGGATAATAATATAACAATAAATAGAAGCGTAAAGTTCGCTATGTACTTAAATTGACCATATAAATAGATTGTCAAAAACATCACAATAATTGCCTCTATTAACTGTATAGACTTTGTTATAGCATTATACCAAATCGCTAAATTTCTGTTTTCTACAATCCAAATAAATATGATTGCATTGAAATAACATACAAGAAAAGCCAATATATAACTAAAGCTATCCGACATTTCATCTACATAATTCCCATCTAAAATCATAGAAATAATATTGGCATGAACCACTACTCCGTACATGTCTGGGTAACCTCTACCTACAGAATTCTTATTTAATGGAGTAAAGAACTTATCCGCATCCCAGTGTTTATCTCTGTAACCGTCTCCCATGTACCCCATTAAAACAATTTTATCTTTGACTAATTCAAAAGACTTTTCGGGGTCGTTAAAATCTTCAATATCTAGCTTAAAATAGAATTTCTGATTCCCTTTAAAGAATATCGTTTCTTTTTCATTTCCTCTTTCCAAAAACTTTTTAGTCTTTTCTGGAGCAAACTTTTCAGCCAATTTTACCGCCAAAGCATATTCTCTTTCTCCATTGATATCTACATATACAGGAAAATCTCTCCAAGTAGTAAACTCCTCATCCGTTAGGATACCTGTGTAAACATGTGCATGATCTGTTTTGGCTGCAAAAGGGGCATAAGGTAGTTTTAATGTATCGAACTCATTGGTTTCTACATTCCAATTATCAGGCATTGTGGCCATCACAAAGGATTTCCCCACTTGATTCAATGCTTGAGCAAGCATAAAATCGCCGGCTGGATTTTTGGGTCTAGGTCCAACAAAAGTGGCATCAATACCAATTACTTTAGGTTTGTATTGATTTATCCTCAAGATCTGTTTTGCAATACCTGCTCTATCTAAGTTACCGATATTTACAAGTACAACATTGGGCTCGAACTTAAAACCTTCATTTGCTTCTGCTTCTGTATAGTAGACATCGGTTAATTCGAAGTTTTCAAAAACTTGCTCGAACACATTCACTACTTCCACCTGAAGGTTGGAAGCCTGTAATAACCATAGGAAAATAAATATGAAAACAGTTCCTAGAAATGCTTCTTTATTGAAAAGTCTAATCTTAGTC
This sequence comes from Flammeovirga yaeyamensis, assembly GCF_018736045.1. Classification (NCBI taxonomy): domain Bacteria; kingdom Pseudomonadati; phylum Bacteroidota; class Cytophagia; order Cytophagales; family Flammeovirgaceae; genus Flammeovirga; species Flammeovirga yaeyamensis. The sequence goes on from NZ_CP076132.1 coordinate 4,953,842, forward strand.
ATAAGAGATTGTCATAGTAGTTTTTGCTTATAAAAAATACAAGCAAGAGAAAAAAAGAATGCCTTTGTTTACTTAACGCAAACAAAGGCATTTTTCATCTATTAATAAACTATTTATTTCAGTTATTTTCCTATTTCTGATATTTTTAAAGGATTTATTATTTTCAATTATTGAGATAATGAAAAAAGAACATTCCCTTCGGTATATTTTTCAACCAATACTCCATCCTTCAAAACTTCCATTTGATGATCATCGACTACTTTATTTAGTGTCTGATGATTTTTTACAGATCCAAATAAAACTCCGATTGATAGAGTAAATAGTAGTGAGAAAATTATTTGTAGAAATCGCATAATATTGTGGTTTGTACCTTCTATTATACTTGGCCTAATAACATTTCGTTCCTATTTTTATACAAACATATCTTAATCACTATCTGATTATCAGAATATTACAATTTATACAATTAGGCTTTATTTCATTAAAACTTCCTCTTTTGTGGCCTTTGATTTTGTGAGTTCCACCCACTTTTTATTATCAAGTAATTTGATTTTTTGATACTGTAACGACCATGACGAAAAACCATCAATTCTATCTAAACCAAATAATCCATGCTGCTCAACAATAACGTAATCAATTCCTAAATCATCAATTTCTTGATATTTACCATAAATACCTTGAACTCCTCCAGGCTTGTAAATCCCTTTTTTTCCGCCTTTCTCCCACACATACCAATTATTGTAAGGTGTTCTTTCTATGTTTTCGTACTCAAACGGAATAATTACTTTTCCTTCCGAATTGATCACCCCCCATCGATTATTCTTTTTAGCTTTAGCCATATTCTTTACCAACGGAAATAAATCGTCGTATCTAGGCTGTAAATAGATATGATCGCCTTTATTGATAAAACCCCATCGATTATTCAGTTTAAAAGGAGCCAATCCTTCAGAGAATTCTTTTACATCTTCATACTGTACCGTTAGACGCATTCTACCTAAGTAATCCATAAATCCGTAACGACCTCTTTGTTTTACTTTGGTAAACACTTCATGAGGTTCTCCTACTTCATCGTATTTTGCATAGGCATCACGTTTCGGCTCTCCCTCAAAATTATGAACATCCTTATATAGCCAAGTACTGTCAATGTACATATCTACTCTTCCTTCAGAAAGGTGATCAAATTTTAAAGAATCATAAGAAGTACTCAAACACAGCTCACCTTTATTGGTCAGTAATCCGAATTTTCCTCCTTTTTTCATAATCACATACCCATCTTCGAAATATTCCACAGTGGCATTATCAGAACGATACCACTCATAGCCGTCTACCGATAAGGTACCCCACATCTGATTATCTTCAAAATAAAACAGTCCTTCTGAAATGGTTTTTAATCGATCAATAATTGGCGTTATCACCCAATTTTTATTTAAATCGATTACACCATAATAATCATCTGTTCGTACTACTGCGTAAGGACCAACAAATGATTCCGCATCCGAAAATTTAGGAGAAATCCATTCTTTTAAATTGCTATCTAAATAACCATACTTTCTCGCCTTTTTCACCAAATATTTTCCTTGAGAATACTCCCCCACCATATCGTAATTATGGTAAGTGAGGTTCTTTCCAGCTTCACTATAAATATCGGTAAAGTTGTTTTTATCTAGGGTCCAGAAGTGGCCCGTAGGCATTCTCTTTACATTCTTAAATTTGAGGGGAATAATCAATTTACCTTTAGTATTACACACCCCATAGGTATTTTTCTTTCTGATGATGGCCAATCCATCTTCAAAATCTCCCACTTCATCATATAAATTGAAGAAGATGTTTTCCCCATTCAATCTTGCAATTCCTACTTTATGGTCAACATAATACCTTACTAGAGTATCTGATGCATAACTGAGGCTATCACAGTTCCAGGTAGAAAATTTATCTCCTTCGATATCTCCTAAAATCAATTCTGGATATTTATCGACAATTATGGTAGAATCTGTAAACGAGAAGGATTTATACTTAATATCAAATACTTTTTCTGAAGTCTCGTTCAACATTCCTTTTCGGCCATTCTGATCAAGTATTAATTTCTTATGCTTATGGTTCCAAGTCCAATCAGAATATTCTTCATTAGCATATAATTTCCCTTGATAATCGACTAAATGCCACGTTCCTTTTTGGGTCATTGCTGCTAGCAGCTGAGTTCCTGCCCACTTTATGGATATATATTCGATAGGGAGAATCACATCACCTTTAGGATTAATCAAACCTTGTAAACCATTATTTGTCACTACATACAAAGGCTTATTTCCTGCTAGAGACCTCATCTTTTGAAAAGTCAGTGGTATCACCTCCTCACCTTTCGTATTGATGGCTCCAAATCTTCCATTATCTGCAACGATAGACAAACCGTCTGAAAAATAGTTGACTTGATCATACTTAACTGGAGTAACTTCTTTACCTTTTGTGTTGATCACTCCCCACTTTCCATTTCTGCTCACTCCAACTACGTTGATGTACATCAATGGATCACTATCTGGGTTAGCATCATCCGACCACCCCATATCGTCGTAAGGTTCCGGAGTCAGCACTTTACCTTTTTTATTTACTAACTGATATCCACTTTCTGATTTTACTATTTGTTGTGCATTCAAAGTCATGGCTTGAAGTACTAAAAGCAGCACACCCAGTAAAAATATATTTCGTCTATTTGTCATTTATTCGATTCCGCATTGTAGTAAAACATCCTTAATGGACTTGTAGGTATTCTTCCAAATTGTCGTTTTCACCTGGTCTTTAGGCATCCATATGATTTCTTCAATTCCTTCCTCTTCTTGAGGAATAGCTTTCTGATTTTCTAAATCAGAACGCATCTTAAACCAATATGTATGCTTTAAAATGTGTTTACCCTTATAAATATAGGTATGAAACGACTCAACTATAGTTGAGTAAATTGTGGCTGAAATACCGGTTTCTTCTTTCACTTCCCTTTCAGCACATTCCTCAATAGTCTCTCCTTTATCCAAGTGTCCTTTGGGAATATCGTACACTCCATTTCTTTTGATGATTAATAGTTCATCTTTTTCGTTATGTACCACACCACCTCCGGCAACTCTTACCTGAAATTTATCCAGTAAGTCTGTTTTTGTTTGATTGTAATTCGTTGTGTAGAATATATATTTCGGAGCTCCAGCAATATTTTCTGATGCAGCTGCAAGATATCTCGACCAAACAGTTTCTGCAGAAGCGTTTCCATAAATCACAAAACGTTCTTCGTTTGGGTGTTTATCGTTTTTATCTCTTATTTCAAAAGATACCTTTCCTGTATAAAATTGCATTCCGAACTTTTTTATGTTGACTTCAAAAACTGATGATTTAGTGAAATCAAACGGATAAAAATTGCTTGATGATACCTTCGATAAAACCTAATTCGTTTCTATCTGTAAGTGACATCATCAAATGATACTCTAAATTAAAAAAAATGACATAAAAAAAAGAGTTGAACAAGAATGTCCAACTCCAATTTAATTTTTTCTGCTATCTAGTCTGCTATCTCTGCTTGGTAAGTTTCACTAGTCATTAGACCTTCCACTTCAGCTGGATCGTTCAATTTAATTTTGATCATCCAACCTTCTCCATAAGGATCAGAGTTTACTAATTCAGGTGCAGCATCAATTGCTTCGTTAATTTCTACTACTTCGCCAGCTACTGGCATAAATAAGTCAGATACAGTTTTTACCGCTTCTACTGAACCGAAAACCTCACCTTCTTCAACTTCTTCACCTTCAGCAGTGATGTCAACGAATACGATGTCGCCTAATTCACTTTGTGCAAATTCAGTGATACCTACATAAGCAAATTCACCTTCTACACGTACCCACTCGTGATCTTTTGTGTATTTTAATTCTGCTGGAAAATTCATGGTAATATTAAATATTATATGTGATTTATCTATGGTTTTCGTAAAGGACGAAAAACTTCGGACAAATAAACAATTAAAGACAGATATTTACAATACTTAAATGTAGTTTAAAATAAATTAATGCTCGATCTATAGTATTTATCCAAATCTGTTTACTCATTATCCACAATAATAGAATCTTGATTTAAAGTTTCTACGGTAAATTGCAGATTTTCGAAAATAACATCTTGAGCATTATCTCTTAAATTCGATTGTAACAATACATTATCTCCTTTAGGAATGATAAGCTCCTTTTTCAAAACGAAAGTACTATCTTTTAAGATGACATCTACATCGAGTTCTATCATCTTATCATATAAGGAATCTGTATTTTGAAGCTTCATTACTGCGTAGGTATGGTGCAGTGCTTCAGGCTTTTTTTTGATCACTAACACACTAACATTGTTGCTATTTAAGATTTCTTGCCATGATTCTGTGATTCTAAACCTTTTTTCTTGACAAAAAGCCGGTTCTGAATAAAAAGAAATGCTAAAAACTAGAAAGAGAAGTAACTTAGGTGTTATTTTGCAAGGCAGAAATTGATTTACATTTTTGTAAAGACGAATAAACAAAGATTTTATGACCGCAAAGTCAGTCGCGATCCTTGGATCTACAGGATCAATTGGCACGCAAGCCTTAGATGTGGTACGTGCAAATACTTCTTTATTTTCTATAAGCATTCTTTCGGCAGGTAATAATGTCGATTTATTAATAAAGCAATGTATTGAGTTTAAGCCTAGATTTGCAATAATAGGCAACAAAGATAAGTTTTCTTCTCTTAAAGAAGGATTAAAAAACGAAGACATTCAACTTCTTGCTGGTGTTGACGGTATCTGCGAAGCACTTGTTAGTGTAAAAAGTGATATCGTTTTAACTGCTTTAGTAGGATATGCAGGTTTAAAGCCAACGTTAACTGCCATAGACCAAGGTATTACAATTGCTTTAGCCAATAAAGAAACTTTGGTAGTGGCTGGAGAGTTGGTAACAGCTAGAGCTCAGGAAAAAAATGTAGCTATTATTCCTGTTGATTCAGAACACTCTGCAATTTTCCAATGTTTGGTAGGTGAAGATCATAACCCAATAGAGAAAGTGATTCTTACTGCTTCAGGCGGACCTTTTAGAGGGAAAAAACGAGAGGAACTTTTAGAAGTGACCAAAGCACAGGCTTTGAAACATCCGAATTGGAGTATGGGTGCAAAAATCACTATCGATTCAGCATCACTTATGAACAAAGGGTTGGAAGTTATCGAGGCAAAGTGGCTTTTTGATGTAGACGATCATCAAATTGATGTTATCGTACATCCACAATCTATCATTCACTCTCTTGTTCAGTTTGAGGATGGATCTATGAAAGCACAAATGGGATTGCCTGATATGAAACTTCCTATTCAGTATGCTCTTGGTTATCCTAACCGCTTGCCATCTGATTTCGAAAGATTCAATTTTATGGATTACCCGACACTTACTTTCGAAACTCCCGATAAAGATACTTTTGTCAACCTGCAATTGGCCTACAATGCTTTAAAACAAAAAGGCAATGCAGCTTGTATTCTTAATGCAGCAAATGAAATTGCTGTAGAAAGATTCTTAAAGGATGAAATTAAATTTTTAGAAATTGCTGAATTGAATTCCTATTGCATGGAAAATTATCAGTACATTGCGTCGCCTTCTTATGAGGACTATGTAGCTACAGATACTCAAGTGAGGGAATTAGCTAAAAATTGGACAACAAAATAAAAAATAAAATCATAGCACAGCGCTATGTTTCAATAGATATATGGATGCATTAGTTATGGCGGCTCAGCTTATCGCGGGGCTATCAATATTAGTTGGTATTCACGAATTTGGTCACTTTGCAGCGGCAAAGATTTTTAAAATTCGTGTCAATAAATTTTACTTATTCTTTGACTTTCTTTTTCCTTTCCCAAACCTTCTTAAGTTTTCTATTTTTAAGTTTAAAAAAGGAGATACAGAATATGGTCTAGGATGGTTCCCAATGGGTGGCTATGTGGATATTGCAGGAATGATTGATGAATCAAAAGGTGCGGATGATCTAGAAAGTGTTCCACAACCTTGGGAATTCAGAACGAAGCCAGCCTGGCAGAGGTTAATCGTAATGATGGGTGGTATTATCATGAATGTAATCACTGGTATTGTGATCTTCATTGGTATGAATTATCACAACGGAGAAACTTATATTCCTATTGAAGAAGTAAACAAATATGGTGTTTATGCTTCTAAACTAGGAGAGAAAATCGGTATCCGTACAGGCGATAAAATTATTAATGCCAATGGTGAAAAAGTAACTAGATACAGCGACATCACTGATGGAGACTTTTTCTTTGCTGATGATAACTACTTGACTGTTCTTAGAGATGGCAAAGAGGTTAAAGTAGTCTTCCCTAAAGAGACGATCGATTGGATGAGTGATAAGGAGTTCGAAAATATGCGTTACGTATATCCAAGATATCCTTTCAAAGTAAAAAGACTATTAGAAGGATATCCTGCAGAACAAGCCGGGCTTAAAGAAGGAGACGAACCTATAGCTATTAACGGTGTTGATGTCCCTTACTTCTTTGAATTTACCGAAGAGTTATCAAAGTATAAAGAAAAAGAAGTGACACTATCCGTTAAAAGAGGAGATCAAATTGTTGATCTTAAATTAGCAGTTAACGAAAATGGGAAAGTCGGTTTTGAACCACAGTTTAATATAAAATTTGAATCTCATCCTTACACATTAGAAGAAGCAATTCCTGTAGGAACAAAACAGGCCTTCAATGTTATTATTCTTCAAATAAAAGGATTCGCAAAAATATTTAAAGGAGAAGTTTCTGCAAGTAAATCTATTCAAAGCCCAATTGGGATGGCGAAGATATATGGTTCTGTTTGGGATTGGAATAGATTCTGGACATTAACCGGATTATTATCTATGGTCTTGGCATTTATGAACTTCTTGCCTATTCCTGCTTTAGATGGTGGCCATGTAGTTTTCTTGACTTACGAAATGATCACTAGAAAGAAACCTTCAGAAAAAGTATTGATGGTGGCACAACAAATAGGAATGTTGCTACTATTGTCAATAATGATATTTGCTTTTGGAAACGATATATTTAAGTTATTCCAATAAGAATTTTAAAGTATAAAAAAGTCCCTTTGATGTTTTATCAAAGGGACTTTTTTTATTTATAATCAAATAGTGTGGACCTCATCTTGAGCACTTTTGCTTCTGTATCTACGAGGTAGAATACAGTATGTGCTATATCTTCAGGGATACCTAATAATTCAGCTGCTTTTTCAGTGGCTTCCTTTTCTTTTTCTGGAAAATCAGCATCCGCATTGGCCATTTTTATAGCATTGTATAATAATGTACGCTGAAAATTAATGGTGACATCTACTTTTAAGTTATTCAGGACTTCCTCAAGATCCCCGTTAAGATAATCGTATTCGACGACTTGCTTAGCGATATGTTCAGGTGTTTCAGAAACCCTCACAAACTGATTCAAATACCAATCTTTTTCAGCATCAGATACTACTCCATCAGCACCTGCGATAATCATCAAAGCATACCCATAATTTAATTGAGTGTCTTCGCAAGTAAAACGAACGCCGAAAGTATTTCTTTCTAACACAGAAGCAGGCTTCATGTTTAGAGATTTCAAATCAGAAATAGGATGTGCTTCATCATCTTCAAGTTCAAAGAGAGATTTCCGAATCATCTCTAACGACTTTTCTGTATTTACTAAACCTTCAATAGTTTTAGCAATAAAGAAAGGTACGCCTAGCAATTCTGCAGCATTATGAACTGCTTCTTTTTCTTCCTTTGCATACACTTCGTCTGCTCTTGCCATCATTACAGCATCGTAGACTAATGTACGTCTATAGTTCATGGGAACATCAATATCAAGATTTTCAAGTTCATGTTTTAAATCGAAGTTGATAAAATCGAATTCTTTGATTTCTTGTTTCTGTTCCTCAGAAGCACCTACAATATCCAGAAAATCATTAAACACCCAATTCATTTCTTCTTCAGATACTTCTCCATCAGCTCCAGAAATAGCTAATAATATTTTCACGTAATTCATCCATGAATCTTTATCGACATCATTGCAGGAATGAATAACAGTAGCTAAAGGAGAGGCTTGTATAACCTCTTGAGTGGTTTGAATAATAGACATTTTGATAGAATCTTGTAGTTAATTATTCTACTAAAATTTAGTAAAGATTAATTGATATGCTTGCTTAATATTTTCTCTAATTCGAATTCAGGAAGTACGCCTGAGTTTCTCCACAAAATTTTGCCTTTATGAAATAAAATCAATGTAGGAATACTTCTCACCTGATACTTCATCATTGCTTTTTGATTATTGTCGGAGTTCACTTTGATTACTTTTAACTTGTCGCCCATTTTAGTTTTAATGGAACGAATCGTAGGTGCAATCATATGACAAGGTTGACACCAATCTGCATAGAAATCGACCAATACAGGTACTTCTGAGTTCTGTATCAAGTTACTAAATTTTGACATAATCTATATTTTTATTTTCTATTTCCACTTTTAATACATGATTTTCAAAGAATATATCCAAGACAATATCTCCGAATCAAATCACAATACAAATATATGAACTAATTTTCATATATTCATATATATAAATAAAAGAAAAGCTTCCACCACATCTTGTGTGATAGAAGCTTAAAATCATTTTAAAGAAATTTCTTCATCATGATGATCAAAGAATTTATATTCGGATAATGCTAAAGAAGAATCCTCAAAAATTTTGATCCATTTGAAATGATTAAAGAACCACTTCATTCTTCGAGAAGGGAATCCTCCAGTAAAGTAGGAATAGAGATACGGGTGAACGCCTAATTTTAATTTTTGACCATTCTGTTTCTCTAATAAATACATCACCTCTGCTTCAACTTGATCTGCAATTGCGATAGATGCTGTAATTTTTCCAGTACCGTTACACGTTGGACATTTCTCTTTCGTTACAATACTTAGTTCTGGCCTAACACGTTGTCTCGTGATTTGCATCAAGCCAAATTTACTCAACGGTAGAACTGTATGTTTCGAACGGTCCGCCTTCATTTCTTGCTTCATATGCTGATACAACTTCTGCTTGTGTTCAGCCTTCTTCATATCTATGAAGTCAATGACAATGATACCACCCATATCACGTAATCGTAATTGACGAGCGATTTCGGTAGCCGCTTCTAAGTTCACGTTGAATGCAGTAGCCTCTTGGTTATTCTCTGCATTCGACTTATTACCACTGTTAACATCAATAACATGTAGTGCTTCGGTATGTTCGATTACCAAATACCCTCCACTTCCTAAGCTAACAGTTTGACCAAAGAGTGTTTTTAGTTGCTTCTCGATACCTGTGTGTTCAAAAAGCTTGGTCTTTCCGGTATAGTGTTTAACAATTCCGGCTTTGTCTGGTTGAATTTGTTGGATGTATCTTCGAATTTCATCGTAAACATCTTTATCGTCTACAGTAATACTGTCGAACGACTCGTTAAGAATATCTCTTAACATAGAAGTGGCACGATTCATTTCTCCGATGACCTTTTCGCGTGGCTTAGCGACTTTCAGTTTTTCTACACCTTCTCCCCATTTAGTAACCAAATCTCTAAGGTCATTATTAAGTTCGGGTGCTTCTTGTCCTTCAGCAACTGTTCTAATAATTACACCGAAGTTTTCGGGTTTAATAGAATTTACAAGTTTAAGAAGTCTTCTTCTTTCACTCGCATCAGTAATTTTTTTGGATATGTTTACTGTGTTACTAAATGGAACTAATACTAAATATCTACCTGCCAACGATAGTTCACATGACAATCTAGGACCTTTTGTAGAAATTGGCTCTTTTACAACTTGTACCATAATCTTTTGATTTTGTTTCAGTACTTCGTTGATTTTTCCGAGCTTGTCAATTTCTGGTTCTAAACGAAACTGCTTCAAGTTTTCACTCACATGCTTATGATGTTTTCCTTGTGCCAACTTGATGTATTTCAATAGGGATCTCACTTTTGGACCTAAATCCAAGTAATGAAGAAAAGCGTCTTTATCATACCCAATGTCAATAAATGCAGCATTTAAGCCAGGTACTACTTTTCTTACTACTCCAAGATAGATATCTCCTACTTGAAATTTTGTTTCATCATTGTCATAATGAAGTTCTACCAGACCTTTATCTCGCATAAGGGCAATTCTACTTCCCTCTTGCGTTGAATTGATAACTAGTTCATTACTCAACTCAATAAAAGTTTAAGGTGGACAATAAATTAAATGTACATGCAAATATGCATGCGTATCTACGTTTAGATACTTTTGTTTCCTTTAAGATAAGGAAAAACCTTGTCCAAGAAAACTTGAGCAAGGTTCTGTTCTTTTGTAAGCTGCGACTAGAACATTACTTTTTCTTGTGTCTGTTCTTTCTAAGTCTTTTCTTTCTCTTGTGAGTCGCGATCTTATGTCTTTTTCTTTTCTTACCGCAAGGCATATTCTTACAGTTTAAATTGTTTGAAATCTTTTCTTTAACTCATCTGACAAACACATAGTTGTCCATCAAACGAGTGCGCAATTTAAGGGAAATTTTGGATAAAAACGAATATATCTCAAAATATTCCATTCTTATTTACATTAATTATCCCATTCTGCTAGAGTTTGTGTAGCAGAAAGGCGAATTTCCTCAGTATCAGCATTTTTACTGATGTATTTCATCTCTTCTATTGCTTCTTTATTTTTGCCCGAACTATTCAAAGCAATCGCCAAATAGAAACGAGATTCCATATCTTTAGGATACAATTCTTTTACTTTTTCAAAGCGTTCGATGGCCTTATCAAATTGACCGGATTGTATAGATAATATCCCTAAACTAGATAATGCTAGCTGATGCTCTGGATCTTTTGCCAACACTTCTCTAATCATAGTAATACCTTTCATTGGTGCTTCAGAAACAACATACGTCATACCAATTTTTACTTTTGCGTCAAGATCTTCACCATTGATATCAATATACTTTTGGTAATTTTCTCTTGCCAATTTTGCCATCTTAGCAGACTTCTGCTCGCTCATTGCAAAAGTAAAAGCTTGATAATACGCATCTGCCCCCTCTTTTAATTCTTCGATATTTTTGGTTTGACCGTATGATGCCAATTTCCAACCTGCAGCCTGATCGAATTTATTCATTCTGAATAAAAGTTCGTATGCAGTGTTAGCAATAGTTGATTTTTCACCGGATGCTTTAGCAGATGAAAAAGCGTGTTCTAAAGAGTCTAAAGTGTTTTGTGTATCTGCTGGAAGTTTATCATGTGCTCCCATCGCCGCATCTGTTTGATGATCATGATCGCTATGGTCATGTCCATCGTCTTCTGAATGTGTTTCTGCAGATGGTGCTGAATCTACTGATTCTGTATTATCAATAATTACAGCTTTTGGTAACAGTGCAAACAAGGCGATAAGTACTATACCTGAAAAAATGAGTATGTATTGTTTTTTTCCCATTGCCATTTTTGGTTTAAAAAAATTGTCCACCCTTTCTAAAAGAGTGGACAATTTATAAATTTCTAATCAATAAAGCTTAGTTTTCGTTGATCAAACGAACTTTGTCACTTCCTTTGATTTTTTCAACAAACTCTTTAGAAGGTTTGAAGCTTGGAATGAAGTGCTCAGGAATTGGAATGATCTCTCCTCTTGAGATATCTCTACCTTTTTTAGAAGCACGCTTCTTATTAACAAAGCTACCAAAACGACGGATGTAGATATTGTTACCTTCAGCCATTTTATCCTTCACAACGTTAAAGAAGTCTTCAAGAACTTGACCTACAATTTCCTTATCTACTTCTACCATTGTCGCTGCATTTGAAGTCTGTGCTTCTTGACGCTTCTCAATTTTTCTGAGAATTTCTGTGATTACTTCTGCTTTAGTCACTTTAGTGATATTTTTAATTTATAAGATTGCTCCCCCAATACTTCTCTCACAATGAGTGAAGTACCAAAAGGCCGTTAGCCTAAATTGTACTTACAAAGGTAATAATCAATACGTTAAAATAATAGTACTTTGCTATTATAAATTACTGATTAACAATTTATTAGATATTTTTCACAAAAAAAGGTTAGCCAACATCTCGTGTTAACTAACCTTCTATATTTAATGAATGTGGCGCCGACTTACTCTCCCGGGGGTTAACCCAGTACCATCAGCACTGTAGGGCTTAACTGCTCTGTTCGGAATGGGAAGAGGTGAACACCTACGTCATTGGCACCATCAATGTTTTAATATCATTGACTGTGAACAGTAAAAACTTTGTCAGTGCCCCCATCAGGGGACACCAACCGAAGAAAAGCTTTCGGGCGATTAGTACTTCTCAGCTTAATCCATCTCTGAACTTACACTTGAAGCCTATCAACGTCATCATCTATAACAACCCTCATAAGGAAATCTCATCTCGAGGTGGGTTTCGCGCTTAGATGCTTTCAGCGCTTATCCGCTCCACACATAGGTACCCGGCGATGCTCCTGGCGGAACAACCGGTACGCCAGAGGTGTGTCCAACTCGGTCCTCTCGTACTAAAGTCAGAGCCTCTCAAATTTCCAACGCCCGCAACAGATAGAGACCGAACTGTCTCACGACGTTCTGAACCCAGCTCGCGTGCCACTTTAATGGGCGAACAGCCCAACCCTTGGGACCTTCTCCAGCCCCAGGACGTGACGAGCCGACATCGAGGTGCCAAACCTCCCCGTCGATATGAGCTCTTGGGGGAGATCAGCCTGTTATCCCCAGAGTACCTTTTATCCTTTGAGCGATGGCCCTTCCATGCGGTACCACCGGATCACTATGTCCCACTTTCGTGCCTGGTCGAGATGTCTCTCTCGCAGTCAGGCTCCCTTATGCCATTGCGCTCTTCCGACGATTGCCGACCGTCGTGAGGGAACCTTGGAAAGCCTCCGTTACTCTTTTGGAGGCGACCACCCCAGTCAAACTACCCACCAAACAATGTCCGGGTTCAAAACCCGTTAGACCGTCGAACAGGAGAGGGCGGTATTTCAACAATGACTCCAAAACGCCTGGCGACGCTCCTTCACAGTCTCCCGCCTATCCTACACACTCCTGGCCAACGGCCAACGTTAAGTTGCAGTAAAGGTTCATGGGGTCTTTTCGTCCCGTTGCGGGTAAGCGGCATCTTCACCGCTACTTCAATTTCACCGAGCTCATGGCCGAGACAGCGTCCAGATCGTTGCACCATTCGTGCAGGTCGGAACTTACCCGACAAGGAATTTCGCTACCTTAGGACCGTTATAGTTACGGCCGCCGTTTACTGGGGCTTCAATTCAGAGCTTCGAATTACTTCTAACTCCCCCTCTTAACCTTCCAGCACCGGGCAGGTGTCAGGCTATATACTGAATCTTTCGAGTTCGCATAGCCATGTGTTTTTGTTAAACAGTCGCCTGGACTTCTTCGCTGCGGCCTCTTACAAAGTAAGTAGGCGCCCCTTCTCCCGAAGTTACGGGGCTAATTTGCCTAGTTCCTTAGCCATGAATCACTCGAGCGCCTCGGGTTACTCACCCTGACCACCTGTGTCGGTTTGGGGTACGGGATCCTATAACATAATCTTAGAAGGTTTTCTTGGAAGCGTTTCGTATCGTTATCAGATTGGCCGTGGCCGCTCTGTACTGTCTTGTCTCCCCAAGTCGTGCG